>JANQEC010000250.1 GCA_028278585.1 Cyclobacteriaceae bacterium
TTATTTTGGTTTGAAAAATAGATGTTTGCTACATTATCTCTTCCATATAGATTATAGAATGTGAGCACCCATC
Source organism: Cyclobacteriaceae bacterium (assembly GCA_028278585.1). GTDB lineage: Bacteria > Bacteroidota > Bacteroidia > Cytophagales > Cyclobacteriaceae > Ekhidna. The sequence goes on from JANQEC010000250.1 coordinate 74, forward strand.
TGTCATTGTTCTTCTTTGTTCGTCTGATTCTACTCTTAGCGGTTATCACCAAATCTAGTCGATGATAATCGGGAATACGCTCCGAATTACGCTCCGAAAAGTAAGGTATTGGAATACCATCCACTTCAAAAACTGTGATCGGGGCGCTAATAGGCGCACCGGTTAGGAAGAGGAAGTTGGAAGACAGGGTAAATTTTTTAGAAATCTTCCAATCCAAATTGAACTTTACATTGTGTGGTCTATCTGTATAATAGGAATACCATTCACCATTATTGATAGACACATCCTGAATTCGATCTTGTACTTTGGCCAGTGTGCGAGAATATGTGTAGGATGCCGAACCGGAAAGCCGACCACTATTTTTTGAGATAAGTAATTCAGCCCCATAAGACACCCCTTCCGCTCTGAGTATTTCCTGTTCCAAATTCTCATTCATAAGAAAAGTAGCTCCATTACGGTATTCGATGAGATCATCCAATTCTTTGTAGTAACCATCAATTGAAATAGATAGATCACTTTCATCTATCGTGTATTGATACCCCAATGAAAATTGATTGATCTTGGTTGGTGGGATATATCGATCGCTCCCTTTCCATACAGAGGAAGGGTTCACCAACACCGTATTTGAAATTAGATGCAAAAACTGATTGGTCCTGGAATAACTGGCTCTGATGAGGTTTCTTCCTAAAGTGTAATTAACACTTACACGAGGCTCTACTTCAAAATCAGAGGAAATGGTGTTGCCACCGCCTACTCTTTCCGTTCCCAGGACGTTTCCCGGCAATAATGGACTTCCCTCTCGATAGATATTGACGTCTCCAGGTCCAAGATTCTGAAAATGACTCCCTCTTAAACCAACATTTACCTCAAGTCCAACTTTACTCCTAAATATATGATTGGCGTGCGCTGCAATATTCAAGAGCCTTTCATGATCCAGTTTGCGATCATCCACCTGGGTTGTTTCCGTAGCGGGAGCAATTTCACCAGGATTAATGGAATAGTTGGTGACATCCAGGCCGAATTCGAATTGACTATTTGATAGTGTACCTCTAAGAGCTGTTTCTGACAGACCATTACTAAATATAAACTCATCATTCTGTTCCAAGCCTTCAGAGGTATTTGATAAGGTACTTACCGTCAACTCTGACTCCAACACCCAATCGTTACTCAGAAGTCGCGACCACCTAAGTCCTCCATTCAATGTCCTCCATTCGTAAATGATTCTGTCAGAGTATCTAAAAAAATCTTTCCCATAAAACCCTGTTAAGAAAAAGCTGTTTTTGTCATCCATGACAAATCGAGAACTTAGATTCAGATCTCCAAACCTTGCCGAACTCCTTAATACATCTTCGTCCCGGACATAATTTAAAATCCAGTTTACGTACGAGATCCTTCCCCCAACATGGATATCCAACTTATCATCCATCATTTTACGCTTAATCCCAAGATTGGAGTCAATTAATCCTAACCCACCATAAACGTTCAGTTCTTTTGTGCCCCATTTATTCATCTTCACATCAAGTACGGAGGATGATCGTATTCCAAACCTGGTTGGTATGCCCCCTTTGTAGACTGCCATATCAGAAATAAAATCACCATTGAAGACGGAATAAAAGCCTAATAAATGGCCGGGGTTATAAATGGTGGTCCCATTCATTAAAATGAGGGTTTGATCATTTGTACCACCTCTAACATTAAGATAGGAGGAGCTTTCCCCCGCAGCAGCAATCCCTGGCAAGGATGTCGCACTTTTAATAACATCTACGTTCCCTAAAAAAGAAGGTAGTTTTTCAAGCTTTTCAAGGCCTATTCTTTGGACCCCGACTGATCCGTCTTCAAATACCTGACCGGATGAATTTCCCTCTATGACAATTTCATCAAGCAAGCGCGAATCCGGGAATAATGAAGTATTGAGACTACCGGAAGAATATACCGTAACGAGCTTCTTTTCGGATTCAAGTCCTACATAGCTGTAGAGCAGTTCATAATTACCTGGCTTTAAGACTATACGGTACGTTCCCTGCTCATCAGTACTGGCTGCAAGCTTGCCATTTACTTGTATATTGACACCTATTAATGTCTGACCAAATTCTCCTGTTACCGTTCCTTCAATTACAGCGTCTGTATCTTTGTCATACTTTTCGGAATCTCCTACTTGTAATGCCTCGATTTGATCTCTCCGACTCCCTTTGTTATTAAGCAGTAAGTTCTTTTCAAATTCTAATCGGTTTGGGTAAATGAAAACAAAGGTGTCATCGTAGATATAAAGCTTCAACCCTTTCTTAATAATCGCTGATCTAATTATCGATAACTCTTCCAGAGTCGAGGAGGTATCCACATAGATAGAGTCGATCCAATCCTCCTTATAGAAGAATTCCCTATTACCCTCCAATTCATTTAGGTATTGCTTTAGGCTGATCAAGTCCTGGCAAAATGCAACATTCACAACAGTGAAAAGCTGCATTAGCAATAGAGTCCTCTTCATGCCTTTGAAGTTAGCTAAATTCAGGCATTGAGATTTAAGGAATTACTTTTAACGGTCACATTCTTGTGGGAAGAATGACTGACTTATTAAGGCAGGCATTAATTAGTACTTATTTTCCTCACTAACATCCTCTTGGCGACTGGTAAAACGGTGTGTTCAAGTGGGAACTTCAGCTTAGTCTCCACCATATAAGTAGCTGGGTTGGGAAGATCTGTAAACTGTTTGACCAGTTCCAATTTAAGATTCTCATAAGTGCGGTTGATTTTCTTAATTTCATTTTTGACAAAGGTTGTCGCCATACTTCTGAACTTCTCCTCAGCGTGTTCAAAAAAGGTAAGCTGATATCGATAAACTGCAACATCAATGGACGAATCCTGGTTGATAAACAGATACCCCTCATCCTCGTAAATCGGAGACACTCCGACCGGCTCCATGACGATATTTTCCTCAACAAACTCATAGATCTCTTTACCTTCATCCAAGGTAGACTGGATTTTCGGCAGTGCATAACCAATGATGTCATCAAGAGCCTTCATTACTTCGCCATCATTGACAACCTTTTTGTAAACAATTTCCAACTTTTTGAAATCCGCTTTTGACAAAGTCTCAGGGAAATTCTCATACATAAGCTTCTTGCTTTCTTTCACCTTTAAAATGTTTCTGTAGTGAAAGACCAGGTCTGACATGAATGGATACAATTGATTGAGATCGAAACGTTTTCTAACATCCTTCAAATATGCTAGAAGTATATACTTCTTGTACTCAAAGTCAATTAACCCTTCCGTTAACCAATCGTGTTTCAGCTGCTCCATATCATCTTTGTTTTAATAATAATACGACCAAAATGTCATAGAATCCACTAATTATCCGCACCGATCGACAAACTTTTACATAATGTCTGCAAAAATGTCAGGATTACTGACAAATAACCGATCAAAACATGGATTGGCATACTTAATGATCGTGCGTTATTTTCAAATTGAATTCAAACTAAACTATAAACGTTTAACACATGTCAAAATTAAGTTTCAAACCACTTGCCGACAGGGTTTTGGTTGAACCTGCGGCAGCTGAAGAAAAAACTGCCAGCGGTATCATTATTCCGGATACAGCAAAAGAAAAGCCTCAACAAGGTAAAATTGTTGCTATAGGTACTGGTACGAAAGACGAACCTATTGTTGTAAAAGTTGGAGACAAGGTGCTGTATGGTAAATACTCAGGTACAGAGGTTACCATCGAAGGGAAAGACTACCTGATCATGAAAGAATCAGACATTTACGGTATCGTTTAAAAAACTAATCTAAAATTGAAAATCATTTAAAATCATGGCAAAAGATATATTCTTTGATACTGAAGCTAGAGACAGCATCAAAAAAGGTGTTGACGTTCTCGCTGACGCCGTTAAGGTAACATTAGGTCCTAAAGGGCGAAATGTAATTCTAGACAAGAAATTTGGAGCGCCAACAGTAACCAAGGATGGTGTTTCTGTGGCGAAGGAAATTGAGCTGAAAGAACCTATCGAAAACATGGGTGCTCAACTCGTAAAAGAAGTTGCTTCTAAAACTGCAGACGATGCTGGAGATGGAACAACAACAGCAACAGTTCTTACTCAGTCAATTTTTAGCCACGGCATCAAAAATGTCGCAGCTGGAGCTAATCCTATGGATTTGAAAAGAGGTGTCGACAAAGCGGTATCCGTAGTTGTAGAAAACCTTCAAAAACAATCCAAAGGAATCAAAACAAGTGAAGAAATTGAACAGGTTGCTTCGGTTTCGGCAAACAATGATACTGAGGTTGGAGCAATGATTGCCAACGCTATGGACAAAGTTGGTAAGGATGGTGTAATTACCGTCGAAGAAGCAAAAGGCACTGAAACTGAAGTGAAAACTGTTGAAGGTATGCAGTTTGACAGAGGCTACCTTTCTCCATACTTCGTTACCAATACTGACAAAATGGAAGCTGAGCTTGAAAGTCCTTACATTTTGATCTACGATAAGAAGATCTCAAATATGAAAGAACTTCTTCCAATTTTAGAAGCTACAGCACAAACTGGTAAACCATTGTTGATTATCGCTGAAGATGTTGAAGGCGAAGCATTGGCTACCTTGGTTGTAAACAAAATACGAGGATCTCTTAAAATTGCTGCAGTTAAAGCTCCTGGATTTGGAGACAGAAGAAAAGCGATGTTAGAAGATATTGCAGTATTGACTGGAGGAACTGTAATTTCTGAAGAGAGAGGTTACAAGCTTGAAAATGCTACCATCGATTATCTTGGGACAGCTGAAAAAATCAATATCGACAAAGACAACACAACCGTTGTTAATGGTGCTGGAAAGAAGAAAGATATCGAAGGTAGAATCAACCAAATCAAGCAACAAATTGAAAATACTACATCTGATTATGATAGAGAAAAACTTCAGGAAAGGCTTGCTAAGCTATCAGGTGGTGTAGCAATTCTTTACATCGGGGCGGCTACTGAAGTTGAGATGAAAGAGAAAAAAGACCGGGTAGATGATGCTCTTCACGCAACCAGGGCAGCAGTTCAAGAGGGAATAGTTGCCGGTGGCGGAGTTGCCCTTATCAGAGCAATCAAATCGTTGGATAAAGTAGAGGTAGAAAATGCAGATCAGAGCACGGGTGTTGCAATTGTGAAATCTGCGTTGCAATCTCCACTCAGAACCATCATTGAGAATGCTGGTGGCGAAGCTTCAGTTGTTGTAAATGAGATTGCCGCTGGAAAAGGTGATTATGGATACAATGCTGCAACTGGTGAATATGTAAACATGTTCAACGCAGGTATTATTGATCCTACAAAAGTGACCAGGCTAGCACTGGAAAATGCTGCGTCTATTGCTTCTCTTCTACTGACTACAGAATGTGTGGTGGCAGATGAGCCAGAAGGTGATGCGCCTGCTATGCCAGCCATGCCTCCAGGTGGAGGAATGGGCGGAATGATGTAATAAAATCATTACAACATAAAACCAAGCCCCGTTGCATTGCAGCGGGGTTTTTTATTATCCTATTATTGCTGTGAAGTGATTCACCAAAAAAAGAACATCGCTTGGTGTTATGTTTCTTCCTGATTTCCAGTCGGAATATTGAATGACCAACTGCTTATCCAACATTTTCTTTCCTGTTTTTCGTTGGATTGATTCACAAAATTGGACTGAAAGCTTAAGCACATCCATCGGCTTAATGTTCCCTTTTATCATATCACTTTCAGCACCTTCGATTGAGCCTTTCTGAAATCTTTTTAGTGTTGCAGAAAGTTTTTTATAAACATCTTCTGGCTTGATCTTTAAATCTTGATCTTTAGGGAAATTCAGACTTTTTTTCGAAATAGTATATAACTCATAAAGCGCAGGAAGCGTATTCGTGAAATTGAAATGAAAAACATGCTCAGGCTTTATAAATTCATTAGCCTCTGCATGGATGCCTTCAACATCAGATTCTGAATAGAGGTCGTCTAATTGAACACCTAGCTTTATCCCAATATGGGAGGTTTCTCTTACTGCATGCAAGTTTTTTTGAACTGTATGATCAAGATCATCTGCCGAATTCACAATGGTATCAACAATCCTTGAGTTTTCTTCAAGAGAATCAAGCCCTTCTTTCAACGATCGAGTTATTTGATTGATGTTTTCAAAAATTTCCTCGAGAGCTTGCGAGCTTTGGGAAACACTATTGGCAATTTCCTCTCCCCTGTTTTTTGATTTGTTTGTCAGTTCTTTAATAGACTCGGAAGCAGTAAGACTTTTGGAAGCCAGATCTCTAACCGACTTGGCAATCACTGCAAATCCCTTACCGTGTTCTCCAGCTCTGGCTGCTTCAACCGACGCATTTAAAGCGAGGATTGAGGTTTGAGATGAAATGTTTTCCAGAATATCCACCGTCTCCGTAACGGAACGGTTATGCTTATTTAATTCCTCAATTGATTCTATGAAGCCTTGAAGATCATCAATTCTATTTCTTATGCTCGAAATGTTTTGTTGACCTATTTCATCAATCTTATGAAAACTAGTTGTTGAGCCATTCAGTATTTCTTGTAATTCCTTCGTGGATGTTCTAAAAGACTCAACGGATTGCAAATTGCTTGCTGCCAGGTTAGTCAAGCTTATACTCAAATCCGGGAGTGATGAGCCTGATTGGCCCACCTGATCAATGGCCCACCTGAGATCTGTATTCGAATTAGAGGCTGTCTTGATTCTATGAACCTTTCTGAATAAGAAAAAATTGAAGAAAAATGACAGCAACAATATGACAGAAATTATCCAGATCATACCTCAAGAGATAACTGATTATAAAATTCAAGATCTAATTTCCTGCTGTTCGGATTTGGTTCAAACCCACACAATTATACGACATGTCAGTTTATCAAAAGTTAACCTTTCGATGGAATGACAAGATTCAGACATTAATTCAATAAGTTTTACTTTAGTTACATGAAAAAGCAGTCCTTATGGCAAATTGTATTTGAGTTTCTTTCTATTGTGTTTGCCGTTTTATTGGCTTTAGGCTTAAACTCATATAAAGAGAACATGGACCTGAAAACGGAAAGTGAAGTTTTATCAGAAAAGATAATTCTTGAGTGTAAGCGAAATCTAAATAAGTTAGATTCCGTCATTCTTCAGAATCAGGAATTTATGACCTACCTGGATTCTCTTCGGGAACAGGAAGTGGTTGATGGCTTTGGCTTTAATTTCAGCAACGACCTACTCTCTGCAAGTGCATGGAAATTCACACAAGTATCAAGGTCATTTCAACTCATGGACCAGGAATTTCTGGATGATGCAACCGAACTATATGAAGTTCAGAATTATTACATGACCATCTCCAACCAAATGTTTCAGAATCTGGGTGAGATGTTAATGAAAATTAATAGCGTAGACCCCAAAACGATGGTGATTACTTCACACTATTACCTCAGCAACATTCTAAACGCTGCATCTCAACTGCAAACAACCTATCGTGATTTCTTAGAAAAGTATCAGAAAACTCAGGTTAGCCAAAGCTGAGTCCTTAGTTTATCAAATTAACTATCTTGGCGGTTTAACCAAAATTCAGAATGACCTATCTTATCGTAACCTTTATCTATATTTTGATACTGACAGGTATCATTGTTTATAAAAGCCGGACCATTAAAAATGAAGAGGATTTTGTTGTTGCTGGAAGAAGTGTGCCTGTTTACCTGCTTGTTGGAACACTCGTTACCACATGGATCGGGTCAGGAAGTCTGTTTGGCACTGCTGGACTCTCTTTTCAGGTTGGGTTCGCAGAATTATGGTTCTCTCTTGGTGCCTGGATAGGAATTTTAGCTGTCTATTTCATAGCAGCCAGAGTCAGAAGGATATCTCAGTACACATTGACAGATATCCTGGAGAAAAGATATTCCCCGCTTGCAAGATTGCTTGGAACGATCACTATTATCGTTGCCTACCTGATCATTGCAGGTTATCAATTCAAAGGTGGTGGTAGGTTTATATCCATATTGACCGAAGGTGGAATTAGCGTAGATCAGGGAACCTTCATCACATTTATGATCATTATTGTTTTCACTGCGCTGGCTGGAATGGTTTCGATTGTTTCCATTGATATATTCAATGGCATCATTATGATATTGGCGGTTGTGTTGGCAGTTCCATTTGCTATCTCCGGATTTGGAGGATGGGATAATGTAGTTTCCACTATCAATGAAGTAAGCCCGGATCACCTTTCTGTTTTTGAAGGTCACGAACCAATGTGGTACATTGGAATTATGCTGCCTACGCTGATATTACTTCTGAGTGAAAGTAGCGTATATCAAAAATTTTCATCTGCCAAGGATGCAAAGTCAGCGAAAAAAGCTGTGATGGGTATGTTCATCGGCGTTGTTACCATTGAATTTCTAATGTGTTTATTGGCTGTTGTAGGATTTGCGATTTACGCGCATGATCCGAGGTTTTTTCTAGAAGATGGTTCTGTAAACGCGCCCATGTCGGAGGAGATCATTCTTCGCATCGGATTTGAACAACTGCCTACTTTTATCGGATCCCTGCTCTTCGCCGGTGGGGCTGCAATCATTTTATCTACCGGGAATACATTTCTAATGGTGACCTCCACGAATTTTTCCCGGGACATCTTAGAGAAGTTCTTCATCAAAGACCCTTCTGAAAAAAAGAAACTCATAATTCAGCGTATTTCTATAGCCATTCTCGGTCTGGTTGCTTTCCTTATCATGACCCAGTTTGAAGAAATTCTTGAAATGGCCTTCATTTCTTATACCATGATAGGTGCATCCCTGGCTCCAGCTTTACTTGCAACCTTCTTCTGGAAAAGGGTTACAAAGCAAGGAGGTATCGCATCAATCCTGGCCGGGATGCTTTCTGTAATTCTAATTGAAGTATTAAATCGGGTTTACGAAACAACTCCGGTTGATTTTGGTATTATGTCGTTCCCTTACGATTCCAAAATGATTGCTATTCCGGCATTATTGGCATCTCTTACTGCTTTGGTAGTTGTTAGCCTTCTGACCGAGTCCACCAAAAAAGAAATTGTCGATCCTTTTTTCGAGAAAGACTGAGTTAAGCTAACTTCGCGAAAACGTTTGCAACGCCAACTTTTAGGCACAAAAAAACCTGTAAATACTCCAAAAAAATGCAAGAATTCGGCATAAAGTCCAACAAAAACGACCTCTCTAGCCTGGGAATTACCGTCAAAGAAGCCCATTGGAATCTTAGTCAATCAGAGCTCATTGAAGAGACACTAAAAAACGAGGAAGGTGTTCTTACTTCCACTGGTTCATTAATGTGCGACACCGGAAAATTCACCGGAAGATCTCCAAAAGATCGGTTTATCGTTGAAGATGATAAAACCAAGGATTCTGTTTGGTGGGGAAACATCAATATTCCTTTTTCCGAGGAAAATTTTGACAAGCTGTATGGTAAAATGTTGAAGTTCGTTGAAGACAAAAAAGTCTATGTCAGAGAAGCATACGCAGGAGCTGATAAAACATATCGATTAAGAGTTAGAGTCATTAATACAATGGCCTGGCACAACTTATTCGCGTTCAACATGTTCCTTAGGCCTGAACTATACAAGCTGAAGGAATTTGAACCCAATTTCACGATTTTGTGTGTCCCTGAATTTGAAGCCGACCCTGAAATTGATGGCACCCGGCAAAAGAACTTTGCGATAGTGAATTTCACCAAAAGAATGATCATCATTGGTGGCACTGCCTATTCAGGTGAAATGAAAAAGGGCATCTTCTCTGTTCTGAATTACATCCTTCCTCATGATGAAGGTATACTAAGTATGCACTGCTCCGCCAACATGGGAGTTGAAGAGCAAGATACCGCCATCTATTTTGGGTTGTCAGGAACTGGAAAAACTACACTGTCTGCCGATCCTAACCGATTGCTTATTGGAGATGATGAGCACGGCTGGACTGAGAAAAATGTATTCAATTTCGAAGGAGGCTGCTATGCGAAGGTGATTGACCTTTCGGAGGAAAAGGAACCTGATATTTACAAAGCCATTCAATATGGTGCCATACTGGAAAACACAAGATTCAAAGAAGAATCAAGGGAAGTGGATTACACCAATTCTTCAGTAACAGAAAATACCAGGGCATCCTATCCGTTGTACCATATTCGAAATGCCGTTGATCCTTCTATTGGTGGTATTCCACGAAACATTTTCTTCCTTACCTGTGATGCTTTTGGTGTGATCCCACCTATCCAACGGCTATCTAAGGGACAGGCGATGTATCACTTCATCTCGGGATATACCTCCAAGGTTGCTGGTACCGAGGCAGGGGTAACCGATCCTGAACCAGTATTCTCTGCTTGTTTCGGTGCTCCGTTTCTACCTCTACATCCCACTAAATATGCAGAAATGCTTGGGGCAAAAATGGATGAAAATGAAGTGAACGTTTGGCTGGTCAACACCGGTTGGACAGGTGGTCCTTATGGTGTTGGAAGCAGAATCAGCCTGAAATACACCAGGGCTATGATTACTGCTGCGTTGAGTGGGGCTTTGGATAACGTTGGTTACAGAACGCACTCTATTTTCGGCGCAGAAATTCCAATGACCTGTCCAAATGTGCCAGGCGAAATACTTAGCCCAAGAGAAACATGGAAGGATGATATCGCCTTCTATACCAAAGCCAATGACCTGGCTAGAAGATTCAATGAAAACTTCAAAAAGTTTGAAGAGTTTGCCAATGAAGAAATCATGGCTGGCGCACCAAAACCTAACTTGAAATACGTCAACAAATAGCCATCCGTCGAGAGTTAAGATCCACAAGTCTAAGGAAATTCCAAGATCCAAATCTCAGATTTCAAATAAACCCGAAGACTCAAAAGTCAAGCTCCAAAGGTTTAGCTATTGAGTTTTCACATTTGATGCTTATTTGTCGTTTGTAAAGTTGTGGTTTGGCATCTAGCCCATTAAAAAAGTACAAGATTCTAATTCAGAATTTTCCTACCTTCATACAACCTTTTTATGGTTGTCCCATCCTATCATCAAATGCCGATAAATACCTAGTGACTGATATTCAACATGTATGGATCAATCAATTGAAGCAGGGCAATGAATTGGCAGCTTTCAATATTTACAATAGTTACTCAAAAGCGATGTACAATACGCTCATTCGGATAACAAGCGATCAAGAAACAGCAAAAGACCTTTTGCAGGAAGCATTTGTAAAAGCCTTTCGGAAAATTGATATGCTGGATGATCCGAAAGCGTTTCCGGGATGGCTGAAAAGAATTGTAGTTAATACAGGTGTAGAGCATTTGAGAAAAAAGAAATTCATGTTTGAGGAGATATCCAATGAAGCAGAGGAATTGGAAGAAAACCTGGAAGATGGATTGCCTATAGAACCTGAGACGTTACATGCAGCCATCAAAGAGCTTCCTGATGGATGTAGAAGCGTACTGAGTCTTCATTTGTTTGAAGGCTATAAACATGCAGAAATAGCAGAACAGATGGGGATCTCTGAGTCAACCTCCAAGACTCAATTTCGCCATGCAAAAGCTTTATTGAAAAGGAAATTAGAAGGGATCTATGCGAATTGAAGACATAATAAAAAATAAAAAAGATCAACTTGATCTTGAGAATCCTCCGGAAGAGATCTGGGATGGAATTAAATCTGAATGGAAAAATAGTAAGAAGGATAGCACCCACCAGTGGTGGAAAGTGGCAGCAATTGTTTTTATCTCTACCTCCATTGTTCTCCTACTCTATTCACTTTCACTCCGAAACCAGGTGGACCAACTGGCCTCTTTAGGAGACATTTCAGCCGAATACAAAGAGGTAGAGGATCAATATCAACGTGAGATCGCTAGCCTCGAATCTAAGATAAACATTCAGGAAGTCAGTCAAAACGATGATTTCGGATGGATTGTAGAGGAAATGAAAACCCTGGAAGAGATAAATGAACTATACAGAAGGGATATTGGGCAGGCCGCTGATCAACACCAGTTGGTCGGTGCACTAATTGACTATTATGAGAAGAAAATTAAGCTCTTGAAGAAACTGGAGCTTGAGATGAACAGGACACAAAAATTCGAACCAAATGAAAAAGACAATACTGATACTGTTAGCATTTAGCTTAGTTGTAAACTTCGCCAAGGCGAACAAGGATGGGGAAACCCGGACCGCTACGCTTACTTATGAAGTAAGTCCAAGTGATGTTATCGATCTGAAGGCAAAATATACAGATGTCTTAATCGAAGCATGGGATAAAAATGAAGTATACATTGAAGCTACGATTCGTTTCGATGGGCGAATGAATGACAGGGTTCAACGATTTCTAGACGCATTTGAAGAAGAAGTCGAGTCGAATATTTCTGATAGCCCCGGCGTACTTTATATTAAAACAAATCTAGATGAACCCAACAAGTTTCAACTGGGAAGTAAACACATTGGAATCCAAATCGATTATCGTGAGGATGAACTAAAACTTGAATACAAGCTTAAAGTACCATCTTCAAACGAATTGAAAATAGAAAACTCTTACAGAGATGTTAAGCTGGTTGGCAATTTCGATGAAGTGGAAATTGATCAATATTCAGGAGACCTTGAAGCAGAATCGATCGGAGAAGCAGAGATCAAGTTAAAATATGGCACTGCTTATTTTGATGAGATCAATATTGCTGAAATGGAACTTTATGAACAAGATCTAACCGTGAACAGAATTGGACAGTTAGACATTGAAACCAAATATTCCGAACTTAAAATAGAAGATCTGGGTGCTACTGAAATAGTCTCCTACGAAACAGATTTTGAGATTACCAATCTTTCTTCTTTATATGGAAACCTTAAATACGGAAAACTGGAAATTACTGATACGTTTGAAGAGGGAGAGCTGACCACATATGAGTTCGATATTGAAGCCAAAAACATCGGATCTCTGACGTTTGAAAACAGTAAATACGGAAAAGTAGAGGCTGATTTGGTTGAAACATTAACATTGATCGAATCATACGAAGATGATTTCGATCTGGAATCAATAGAAACTTTGAAGGTAGAGGAGTCTAAATATGTGAATTATAACATTGGCAATTTGAACAAGAAACTTGAAATTGAGCAAGGATACGAAGGCAGTGTTGATATTGATGCAATAGGTAATGAAGCATCCTCTATCGAAATAACTGGTAAATACATTGAAACATCTATAGACACTGGCGGAGTTGCCTACAAGCTTCTCTCCGATACAAAGTACGGCTCAGTAAACATCGACAAAGCCAGTATGAACGTAACGAGATACATTAAGGATGGAGATCAACTGGAAATTGAAGCAACATCCAATGCAGCGAGTTCAGACAATCCGATTCTTATTTCAATAAAAGGTTATGAGATGGATGTAAGATTAGACTAATCTCTAATAACCTCAACCAGTTCAATATCGAATATTAAGTTAGCATTGGGTGGTATTGCCCCCCTCCTCACGTTCCCATAACAATAAACCGAAGGAGCATAGATTGTCATCTTGCCTCCTTCGCTCATTAGTGGAATCATTATCTGCCAGGCAAGGATTAACTGGTTGAGTTTGAAAGTAATTCCTTCAACATTTGAATCAACCGCATTACCCTCTAGCAGTCGAGCTTCGTAGATAACCTTTACACTATCTGTTGCAGTGGGGGAATCACCAGTTCCTTCTTCATCGATCACATACCTGATATCCGAAGAGTGAACCTCAGCGGTTATCTCGTTTTCCGCTAGGTATGCATCAATTATTTCGAGATCCTTAGACAACTGATCTTCAAAAGTAATTGGTTGTGTAACGGAACTTTCCAAACAAGAAATGGTCGTTCCCAGAAATAGGATACTTATGGTCAGGGTGAGATTCCTCATACTTTCAATCGTTCTTCTTAGAAAAGAAAACCAACACTTTTAGATCTTCCTCAATATCTACAAAAGTATGGTCAATTTTAGCTCTTACAAAAAGGATTGATCCAGGTTTAGCTTCGTAGGATTCATTTTCAACCCTCAATGTAGCCCTACCTTCCAAAATGTAGTAGATTTCATCCCATTCATGAGGTCGTTGATTATCTACATCGCCTTTCTTTAACTGATAAATGCCGGAACTAAGTCGTTCGTTATCAATAAATCTCAGATAATTGCCGCCTTGTTCCTCCGCTTGTCGGTAAAGCTCTTCCAACTCAAACCCTTCGCTATCTTGTGCCATAGAAATAACAGCTATTGGGAAAATCAATAAGAATAAAATGCACGCTTTCAAGTCCGTTTGATTTCTACTCTTCCTCTCCGTCGAGGAAGGTAATGTTCTCTGTAAGAACAGTTATCACTTGCTCTTCCCCATTGATCATCACTTTTACTCCTCGTGCTCCATTGTATCTCTTAGAAAAGAGTGTGCCTTCGGAACACCGGGCAATATGTATGGTATCCGCGTAGAAATTTTCGATCTTAAAAGCATCTTCTTCCTCAAACTTTACTTTATTATGAGAATAGTCTTTTAACAGGTCGAGCGACCTGGTATTTGTAACACCAACATTCTCATAGGCCGTATCACAGAAAATCTTGACCTGACGAGTATGATGTCTATGCAATTCGAAGTACTCATAGATAAGAAATCCTGCCCCTGACAGTGCCAGCACACTAAGTACATACAAGACAAATTTTCGAAGGTTGATATCCATATTTAGGTGATTAGGTTACAATTATACTTAAAGTTAGCTTACTAACTCGATCCGAATTCCCACTCCCCACATTTTATCACCATTCACCCAACTGGCCTTTACATGCATTTCAGCATCATTTTCGATGGCCGGGTGGACTTTTTCAGCCAAATCCCTATTCAAATACCCAATTTGATTGCCGTGCTTGGATAAAACTTTCACTGCATTCTTATCATAAGCATTGTCTGGTTCTAATTTCAATGACAGAAAGTCATCCTCAGCCACCTCTCGCTTAATTATTTCTTGTCTTGATGTTCCGTCATCATTATCCTTTGAAACCCCGACTACTTTGGATTCATACACAAATACTGAGGGTATTTTGATAATTTTAGCCATAACCAAAATCTTAACCGATGAGATCTAATTTAGTGTTTCTTCTCCTGATTTCAAGTCTATTCACATTTTCTCAAGATGTCAGGAAAATTAGTGAAAAATATATTGCTGAAAACGGAGTTGAGATAATCAATAATTTCAAACAACTCCTTTCTATTCCCAATGTTGCATACGACTTAAAAAACATCAATAAGAATGCCGAATACATAAAATCGGAGCTGGAAAAGCGGGGAGTTGAATCCAATCTCCTTCGAATGGTTGGTACTCCCCCAATAGTTTATGGCTATCTACCTGTAAAAAATGCAAAAAGAACACTGGCATTCTATGTTCACTACGATGGGCAACCGGTCGATAAAACCAAATGGTCGAATGATCCATGGGAACCTGCATATTACGACAAAGCCATCTTCGAGGGTGGTGAAGCGATTGAATTTCCAACAACTCAGGCTGAAATTGATCCCAATCATAGAATTTATGCCCGCTCTGCAGGCGATGACAAAGCACCGGTTACTTCTATTCTCACCGCACTGGATCTAATCAGGGAGAACAATTTAGAAATCACATCAAACCTTATCTTTTTCTTTGAAGGCCAGGAAGAAGCAGGCTCAAGACAACTGAGACAGTACCTGGAAGACAATAAGGATTTAATTGACCAAATTGACCTTTGGATGTTCTGTGATGGTCCTGTGCACCAATCAAGGAAACCACAACTGGTATTTGGTGTGAGAGGAGTTACTGGAATGGAGGTAACCGTGTATGGACCAAACCGGCCTTTGCACAGTGGACATTATGGAAATTGGGCACCAGTACCAGGACAAATGCTTTCCGATCTTATTTCCAGCATGAAAGATAAAAATGGAAATGTCATCATAGATGGTTTTTATGACGATGTTGAGCCACTTTCCGAAAGTGAAAAGCAAGCGTTACTAAATGTACCCGAAATTGACTCACAGCTAAAATCAGAGCTTGGTGTTAACACAACCGAAGGAACCGGCTCTTACTACGAGCGATTATTGCTCCCCACTCTGACTATCCGTGGATTAAACAGCGGCAATACCGGGAAACTTGCTCGTAATGTTATTCCAGCAATCGCAACTGCTTCCATTGGCATTCGACTTGTGAAAGGTTGCGATCCAGAAAAGCAAAAAGACCTGGTGGAAGCTCATATCAAAAAACAAGGATATCACATCGTAAGAGAAGAACCCGATCAGGAGACGAGACTGAAACATCCAAAAATTGCGCGAATCACAAGAGGAAGTGGTTATCCCGCGGCAAGGACCTCAATGGATACACCTGTTGTACAATCAGTGATCAATCGAACCAAAGAAGTCATTGGAAACGACCTTGTACTTCTTCCTACCTTAGGGGGCTCTTTACCACTTTATCTCTTCACAGATGTTTTGCAAAAACCAGCAATCATCGTACCCATCGCAAATCATGACAACAATCAACATGCTGCTGACGAAAATTTGAGGGTTGAAAATTTATGGTATGGAATTAGGCTAATGAGCGCCTTGATGACAATTCAGAAGTAAATTGAATTGTTGTTAGGGATATTGTTTCAACTAACTAAATACTCATAATGGAAGAGATCTTTCTTACAGCAAGAATGACAGTTACAATTCTTACACTTGCAGCGGGTGCCATACTTAGCCTGAAGTCAGTTCTGAGTTTCTTTTCAGGATTGAAATACTCAGAATTCGACAATGTCCTTGCAAAGTTTTTTATCGTCGCAATTTACCTTCAATTCGGACTTGAACTTGTCAATTTCTTTGGATCAACTCATACCTATGAAGAGAGTTTTGAGGCAATCGAGCATATTGCTTTAATCACTGTCGCAACAGCAGCTGCACAAGTTGGACGAATGATCAGCATCAAATCTGGTGATGATCTTGTCAAGTTCAGATTCAGAACTATTTTTTACGGAACAGCTACCCTTCTCCTACTCTATAGCTACGTCTTGTAAGTATAAGAAGTGAGCTACTTATATTTGGCGAAAATATAAGTGCTCATGTATACTTTTTTCTTGCAATTTCATTCTGGTCTAAGGTGGCTGATCCTCTTAGCAGCTGCAATAGTTGTTATCAAATCACTCATTGGTCTATTTTCTGGTAGCAACTATTCCAAGTTCGACAAAATATCATCGATCTCATTCACCATGTTAATGCGCGTTCAGTTTGTCCTTGGAATTGTGCTCTACTTCTTTCTAAGCCCCTATACCTCTAGGTTTACTTTCAACATGAGCGATGCGACAGAAAGGTTCTGGTCTGTTGAGCATTTGCTCCTCATGTTTTTTGCCATAGGTGCAGCTGAAATGGGAAGTAAGATCAGTGGCAAATCAGATGACGCACTGGTAAAATTCAAATTTCAATCAATACTGTATGGGATATCTCTATTGCTAATACTCATCGGGATACCCTGGAACAGAATCTAGCTACATAAAAACTCATAAATCTCCTTCCATGTTTTTATGGTTAAGGCTGCCTCTACTTTCTCCACAGAGTAAATAGAGTCAATATAGATGGCTTTGCATCCAAGATTGGTTGCGAGTTCCACGTCAGATAAACGATCTCCTATCACATAGGAGTTGGCAATGTCATATTCTCCGGTAAGGTAATCCTTTAACATGCCTATCCCTGGTTTCCGGTTCGGATGATTATCTGAATCATAGTGTTCATCAATGTGGATCGCATCGAATTGGATCTGCTCTCCTTCCAATGTCCGAATGACAAAATCCTGAACAGGCCAAAACTCCTCGTCAGGGAAATCAGGAGTTCCCAATCCATCCTGATTGGTCACCATCACAAACAGGTAATCCGTCTCCTCCTTGATCTTTCGCATATAATAAAGCACGTCATCCAGGAATGTCAACTTCTCGATTCGTTCTATTTTTTCATCCTCCGTTTCATGAATGATGGTTCCGTCTCTGTCAATAAAAAGGATTGGTCGCATGCGCTACTTTTTTCACGAAATTAAAAATCAAATAACCAACTTCAATATTCCTAAGCTTATTTAGCTTTCACATTATGAAAGCAGTAGTCTATGATCGTTTTCAGGGAAAAATTGAAACAAAAAAAGTGGAGGATCCCTCTCCACAAAAAGATGGAGTAGTTGTTGAGGTGAAATCATCTGGCCTTTGTCTTAGCGACTGGCACGGCTGGATGGGGCATGATAAAGACATCAAACTACCACATGTTCCTGGACATGAGTTAGCAGGTGTAATCGCCGAAGTTGGTAGTGAGATTAAAAAATTCCAGGTAGGAGATCGGGTTACTGTTCCGTTTGTGTCCGGATGTGGAAAATGTTCTGAATGTCAATCTGGAAATCATCAAATCTGTGACAATCAATTCCAACCAGGCTTCACTCATTGGGGTTCTTTTGCTCAATATGTGGCAATCAACTATGCAGACATTAACCTGGTAAAACTTCCTGATCAAATGGATTTTACCACCGCTGCTAGCCTTGGCTGTCGTTTTGCCACCTCTTTTCGTGGCGTGGTAGATCAGGGCAGCGTTTCTTCTGAACAGTGGATAGCCGTTCATGGTTGTGGTGGTGTTGGACTCTCAGCAATCATGATCGCAACTGCTTATGGAGCAAAGGTTTTAGCGATAGATATCAACAAAGAAGCATTAAAATTAGCTGAGTCATTAGGAGCTGTTGCATCTATTAATTCAGCAAATTCTGAGAACGTTGCAGAAGAAATCAATGAGTTGACAAAAGGTGGAGTGCACCTCTCCGTTGATGCATTGGGGAATCCGGATATACTCATCAATTCCATGAACAGTTTACGCAAAAGAGGCAAGCACGTCCAGATAGGTCTAATGCCTCCTGAATACTCATACTCAAAAATTCCCGTGGACAAAATCATAGCACGAGAATTAGAATTAATTGGCAGTCATGGAATGCAGGCCTTTAGATACGAAGAAATGATCCAATTAATAAAAAAAGAGAAACTCCATCCTGAAAAATTGATTTCGGACACCATCTCTTTAGAAGATGTACCCAAGGAATTACCTTCCATGGATCGATCTTCATCCACTGGTATAAAAGTGATAACCGATTTTGGATAAAATTCCATAGCTTAAACCTCAAAAGAATTGGCCATGAATAAGATCCTAACCTTTCTAGTCTTTTTAACTGCCTGCACGTCTGCACAAACCATTGAATTAAGTAATGACGGGCAGGTTATCACAAACGTCAATATCATAAATGTTAGGGATGGGAGCATTCTAACAGGACAACATGTGTTCGTAGATTCGGGTAAGATAGTTATGATCTCTGGCGAGATCACCATTCCACAAGGTGCAACCACCATTGATGGAAATGACAAATTCATGTTGCCTGGCCTGGCAGAAATGCATGCACACATTCCCTCACCACAATGGGGCCGCAGCAATCTCAATGAAACATTGTTTCTGTATTTATCCAATGGCATCACCACCATTCGAGGCATGCTTGGACATCCGGTTCATTTGGAACTTCGGGAGCAAGCACTTAGCAATGAAATATTAAGTCCACGGATCTTTACATCCAGTCCATCAGTAAATGGAAATTCTGTTAAAACAATCGAAGAAGCTCGAGAAAAAATAACTGCTTATCAAGAAGCAGGTTATGACTTTTTGAAAATGCATCCTGGGATCAAGTTAGAGGTATTCAACGAAATTGTGAAAACAGCCAACGAAGTGGGAATTCCATTTGCCGGACATGTTTCAGTAGATGTTGGTATAAGAAATTCATTAGAAAGTGGGTATGCCTCAGTGGACCATATCGATGGGTTTCTTGAAGGACTTGTCCCTGAAAGCGCAGGAGTTGATCCTTCTACGAATGGATTCTTTGGGTTCGACTTCACCGACCTTGCTGACCTAAACAATATAGATGAACTGGTAGCACTATCGAAAAATAAGCAAGTATGGATCGTTCCAACACAAAGTCTTTTTGAGCGTTGGTTCTCCCCTCTCGATGCTGATTCAATAGGTTCTACTCCTGAAATGCAATACATGCCAAAATCCACAGTAGAAAATTGGGTAAATGGTAAAAAAGGGTTGATCAGCAGTGAACGTTACGATGAAGAACGCTGGGTCAAGTTCGATCAGATCAGAAAAAAACTTCTTTACGCACTTCAGCAAGATGGACATGGAATTCTGCTTGGTTCAGATGCACCTCAGGTGTTCAATGTCCCGGGTTTCTCCATTCATCATGAAATCAAAGGAATGCTCAATGCAGGAATCACGCCTCTTCAGGCAATACAAGCAGGCACAATTAATCCTGCTAAGTTTTTCAATATGGAAGGAGAATTTGGAGAAATCATTGAAGGCGCAAGTGCTGATTTCCTCTTATTGAATTCCAATCCGCTCGAAAACCTCGAAGATCTTAGAAATCCGCATGGAGTGATGGTTCGGGGAAGGTGGCTTAGCAGAGCAGACATAGATAGTCAATTGGTTGAGATAGCCAAGAACGCTGCAAACCAGTAATCGACACCAACTTTATTGGCTCCTCCCCTCAGGAAGAAAAAAATCAGATATTCTCAGCAACTATTCTGAAATGTTGAAGTTTGTCCTTTGAATAGCAAAAACCATTGGAAAGCTTAGAAGATAATTATTTGATGAAAAAAGTCCAGGACGGGGACTTTAGCAAAATGGGAGAACTGTTCGATCGTCATCATGGAGCACTGTTTGGGTACTTCTATCGGATGACGAACAATGCAGCTCAAAGTGAAGATCTGATCCAGAACGTCTTTTATCGCTTGCTGAAATACAGGCACACCTATAAGAACGATGGAAAATTTGTCTACTGGATGTACGCTGTAGCAAGAAATATTTATAAGGATCAGTATCGAAAAAAAGACCCGATGCTTTATTCAGATGAATTATCAGAGTTGAATGAAAAAGTATCTGAAGACATGAACATGGAAGAACATATGGAATCAACCGAGCAGGAAGCGCTTTTGAAAAAGGCGAAGAAGAAGATTGATCCTGAGAAAAGGGAAGCAATCGTGCTTAGTAAGTTCCAGGGGCACAAATACCATGAAATAGCTGCCATGTCAGATGTA
>JANQEC010000260.1 GCA_028278585.1 Cyclobacteriaceae bacterium
ATGTTAAGTGAGAAACAGTTGGATATTCTCCGTCAGTACGACAGAACCATAAACAAAGACAACGTCAAACTCGTACCTAATTTGATGGGTAAAAAGAAATATGTCACTCATTACCTCAACCTGAAATTTTATCTCGAGAAAGGACTTAAACTCAGCAAAGTCCACCGTGTAATTGAATTCAGACAAGCACCATTCCTCAAACAGTATATTGATAAGAACAGCGATCTAAGAAAGAGGGGCGACAATCCATTTGAAAAGGAATTGTTCAAATTGATGAACAATGCAGTTTATGGTAAAACTTGTGAGAATCAAAAGAAGAGAACAGATATCCGTTTGCTCACAGAACGAGGAAAAGCAGCATCCCTCTTGGAAAAACCACATTGTCTGAACTTCCGCATATTTGATGATAATTTGGTAGGGGTGGAAATGCAAAAGGTGAAAGCGATAATTGACAAGCCATTTTACATTGGATTTTCTGTGTTGGAACTTTCCAAGTTGAAAATGGCAGAATTTCACTACAACATTCTACTGCACAAGTATGGCGAAAAGGCTCAATTGCTTTTCACCGATACTGACTCGCTCATGTATAGTATCCAAACTGACGATGTATATCAGGATATGTGGGAAATGAGGGACTATTTCGATCTCTCTGAGATTTACCTTTCAAGTGGAATCCGAGATGTAACCAACGAGAGGATTGTGGGGAAAATGAAGGACGAGACTCAAGGAGACCCTATTGTGGAATTCGTTGGTTTGCGACCCAAGATGTATTCGTTTCAGACAGTGAAGATGGTGGATGGTCAGGCAGAACTCAAAGAGAAACACCGCGCAAAAGGGATTGCAAGGGCTGCGGCTGCAAGTCTTTGTCACCAGGACTTTAAAAGACAGTTGGATGTACCAGAAGAAAATTACATCAGAAACCGCAGACTGGGAGCAAGGCTTCACAAGATCCATGCCATTGAGGTGTCTTATTGTTTTTCATACGAAATTTACCATTTCATATTTGTAACTAAATAATGTGAATCTCAACATTACCTCCCCATATTACAGACAAATAAAAGAGGTTTGTGTGCATTCGATGACAAACGCTTCCTCCTGGAAGATGGGATTCACACCCTTGCTTACGGTCATAA
>JANQEC010000298.1 GCA_028278585.1 Cyclobacteriaceae bacterium
GTATTTTGGCTGGGTATTTAATACCAGGTTACCTACTAAAAAAAGTAGAAAGTGAACAAGTTTAAAGAACTCGATCCCTTACTTCATTCTCAACTTCGATTAGCAGTGATGTCACTTTTGATCGGTGTTGATTCCGCAGAATTCGTTTTCATCAAAGAAAAAACGGGAGCAACAGCGGGTAACCTTAGTGTTCAGCTAGATAAACTTTCAACAGCCGGATATATAAGCGTTACCAAGTCATTCAGAGGGAAAAAGCCAGTGACTACATGTAGTATTACACGAGTTGGTATCAAGGCCTTTGAAGCATATGTAAACACTTTGAAGCAGTACATCGAATAATTTTTTTGAACTTGAAGTTTATAAAATAAACTAGTTTAACCGTGAATATCATAAATAGCTTTACTGGATTTATTCATTTGACCACCGCATTCCTTTCACTCATATCGGGAACATTGGTATTAGCAAAGAGAAAAGGAACTTCAAGGCACAAAAAGATGGGGTATGCTTATGTGGTTTCAATGACTCTAATGTTGGGAACTTCTTTCATGCTTTATGACCTCTTTGGTAAATGGGGAATTTTCCACTACGGATCAGTAGCCAGTGCCATAACCCTGTTTTTTGGAGTTTACCCATCAATCAGAAGGCAGGGAAACTGGGTCGTTTGGCACTTCTCTATGATGTACTGGTCAATCATTGGCTTATATGCCGCTTTCGTGTCTGAAGTATTTACCAGGACATTACCGACTCCTTTTTTTACAGGGGTTGGAATTGGAACCGCTCTAATCATGATAGCCGGAGCTATTGGATTCAAAATCCATTCAAAGAAATGGGAAACTCAATTTAAAACTTATAATCAAAAACGTTAATTATGAAAAATACAATTTCAATTCTATTATTGGTTGCATCGATAATATCGATGGCACAAAGTCAAAGGGAAGCTGAATATGCAGCCTATCTTAAGTCAAGTATTGCGCTTTGGAAACGGTGTATTTCTCAAGCAGAAAAAGAGTACGGGGCACAAAGTTTTGAAAAGGGGATGGCTATGTATGGGTTATTGAACTCAACAATGGCAACCAAAGACAAAGAAACTTTCAAGGACAACGTTGATCAGACAATTGATTTGTTCAAAATAATCATTGAAGAAAAGCCAGATTGGGGAGAGCCCAAAGCTGCTCTTTCAGCGATCTACGGGCTGGTAATTGCCAATAGCCCTATGAAAGGGATGTTCTACGGAGTTAAGAGCTCTTCACTTGCAGACCAGGCAATCAACAATCAATCCGAATCGCCTTTTGTTCACAAGGTCTATGGTGGATCCAAGCTCTATACACCTGCCATGTTTGGTGGGGACGCCGACGAGGCAGCAAGTGCGCTTGAAAAAGCCATTGCTATCTACGAGCAAAACGATGACACTGAGAATAACTGGCTGTACCTGGAGTCTTTGGTCAACTTATCAATGGCATATCAAAAGATTGATAAAACTGATATGGCTAAGAAGACTTTGGAAAAATCTCTGGAACTAGAGCCGGAGTATGGATGGGCAATGTCAATTCTATCATCTCTTAATGAATGATGCGAGTTTCCTTTATACTCTTATTTGCACTTCCATTTTTCCTTTTTGGCCAACATACCATAAGTGGACGTGTGGTGGATAAAGAAACCGGAGAAGGATTGCTCGGCGCCCATATTTACCTTATGAAAGATTGGAGAAATGGGACCATAGCCAGTACGGATGGGTCTTTCACACTTGAGGTTGATCCTTCTGTTCCCGATTCCTTGATTGTATCATTTATCGGATTCAGAGAGGTTGTTGTTAGCCTCTCTGGATCTATGATCATTGAAATGGAACCTCAAAAAATAAGTGGTGATGTGGTAGTGATAACCTCACAACGACCGATAGCTGAGGAATTTAAATACATGAAGATCAATAAGCTGGAGGTTTATACGAATCCTTCAGCAAAAGCTGATCCTATTTTGGCGGTAAACTCACTGCCATCTGCTACCACTACAGATGAATCTGCAAATATCAGTTTGCGAGGTAGTAGTCCGATCGAAACGGGTATTTTTCTCAACAATGTACCGGTTCATGACGCTGTGAGGTATTCACAGCTAAATGGTATTGGAACGTTTAGTATTTTCAACACTTCTATTATTAAAGATGTAGTAGTCTTTCCAGGCAATCCCCCATTGGAGTTTGGGAATACCACCTCTGGGGTCATTTCACTTTCTACAGACGATCGAATTTTGGAGGATAATGGAAATTCGATGGTAGTATCACTTGCAAGCATTGGGGTTACCAGGGATCAGAAGATATCGAAAAATCAAAGCCTTAAATTATTTTCCAATTGGCAGCCAAGTGCTGCGATTAAAGCGGTAAACGAGACCTCTTTGGAAGCCATAAAGTCTTTTGAATCCGGTGACCTTGGTGTTTATTGGTACGGTTCCAACTCAAAGTTGAATTGGAAAGTGCTGAATTATTCCGTACTGGAGGGATATGAATTTAAATTTCAGCATGCAAGCTTCAACGGGATTTTTGATCAAAAGAAAAAAAGAAGTTTTCTGATATCAACATTGGAGCGGCCCATTGGAAAAGGTACATTGAGTTTGAACAACGGATTGAGTTCAAGTGATGGAGACTACAAATATTCAAACGTCAAATTCAATGTCAGGCAAAAAGATCTTTTTGGTGGGATCAATTATTTAATTGGTACTCCAACTATTAGTTTCAAAGCCGGCCTGAGCTACGACTTAAGGAAATCTGAGGTGGATGGGACTTTTCATGAATTCTCATATGCACTTGGACTAAATCACCCTACGATTGGAGTAAGTGAATCAGGGAAGTCCCAAACATTGGAAAGTTTCACTTATGTAAAATATGCCGCATCAGAAAAAATAACCATTGGGTCAGGTGTGCGAAAAAATGTTCCAATACAAGATCAAAAGAGTTACTTAAGCCGACAGCTCAATATTGCTTATTCTGTTCAACCGTGGTTGATCACGGCTGGTGCCGGAAGGTATTTCAAAAATGGAATGAGAGAGAATACTGGAGAACTTTTCACATCTAAAAGTGATCAGCTTTCATTGGATATTAAATATGAAAAGGAGGATGTGAATGCTACTTTTTCTTTGTTTCGCAAAAACAATGAAGTGGACAATGGTGGCTACCAAGCCAATGGTGCCGAACTGTTTGTGGATTACAGGTTCTCTTCAAAATTCAGGATGTCCGGTTCATTCACCTGGCTAGATGCCATCGATAATGATTCTGATAGCTATCAGTACGATTTGAGCTATTTCATCAGAGGTAATCTGACTTATTCTCCTGGAAGGCTCTGGACATTTGAAGGAATCTTGGTTGCCAGGGAAGGGCTTCCATTTTCTCCAGTTGAAGGAGCAAATTTTGATTCTAATTTAGATGCATTTGAGCCCCTCTATTCTGAACAGGATCTAAGATTTCCCGGATACTCAAGTATAGGGATATCTGTTAGCAAAATGATCCCGGTATCGGAAAAAGTAAATGTGATTGTTTTTGCCAGTGTGAATAACATTTTGGACACAAAAAATTTAAGAGCGTACACTTACAATTTTGACTATTCAATCCAATCGGAATCCTTGTACTCAAGAAGGACTTCTTATTTCGGTGCGGTGATAAGTTTTTAATACCCACCCCAGTATTTCCTCAAAAGCCATTCCGTGGAAAACAATAACAAAACGATCAATAGCATCCACCTGCTTTGAATCAATGGGAAATAGCTCTCAGAACTTCTAACAATGCTCTTGAAGTCCCTGGCTCTTATTTTGTCCATTACCTGATCAGAATTTGAATAATGTGTGTATGCACCACCCGTCCTTATGGATAGATTTTTAAGAAGGTTATGATCTGCCGTTAGGTTAAGGTATTCTCTGTTGATTTCCTCAACCAGGAATTGGCCCCGGTCTCTGTAGGTTTTATCTCCTACTTTAACAGAAGCATTGTATGTATAGATCCCTCCTTGAAGTGAAGGGATGCTGAATGACGAGTTAAATTCCGAATCAATGAATTCAAAGTCTTGAGATTCTCCATCAGCCGACGTAATGGTTAGAGATATTCTATTTCCGTAAATGCGCTCATAGATATCATTATATACTTCTGAGTCGAAAAAGATGGATTGAAGATTGGAAAAATTATTGCCTCTACTTCTGAATCGAAATTGTTGCTTGTCATTTTTCACACTCAGGTATTGAACTGTTTTGGTAACTATGTTATAAAACAGGTCTGAGTTTCCATTAATGGCAGATTCCTGAAGTTTCCATTTCCAAATGTTCTGCCCTGCCAGTATCGCTCCTTTTTGGGAACCATCGTCATAAAAAGTAAACAATGGTTTTCTAGTAGCAATACTCCCGACTCGTTGGAAAAGTAATGTTTCTGTCGGACCACTAAGTGTATATTCTCCGAAAGGAATTGAAATGGGTGGATAATCATCAAAAGCTCTACGGTTCTCAGGTAAACTGAATTTGCTAAACGTCTGATTGAAACTTGCGGTAACGTTATCAGTCTGTGAGCCCCTTCTCCTGATGTTTATGAAGGGCACCGTATTGTTCAACCGGTTAAGTGAACTTTTATCTCCCAGAATGTACCAGAGGCCAGGCCTCTCCTTAGGTTGATACCTTATT
Organism: Cyclobacteriaceae bacterium; assembly: GCA_028278585.1. Classification (GTDB taxonomy): domain Bacteria; phylum Bacteroidota; class Bacteroidia; order Cytophagales; family Cyclobacteriaceae; genus Ekhidna. Next base: position 4,648 of record JANQEC010000298.1, read on the forward strand.
CGGCCTGCAAAAGCTCCGTGGTATATGACCACGTCATAAATATCTGTTGGCTGCTCATTATCCAAACTCGGAACATATAAATCCACCTGGTAATTATCAGTACTTGTTAATGCTGACCGTATAGCTTTGATATCGGGGTGAGGCGCACTTGCAACAATCAACACTTTCTGACGGCCGTCTATCACTTCCATGAATATAGAGGAACTGTTGTTTTCGGGTACAAATTCATCATTTTGTACAGCGGTGCTTACTTCGATCCTTCTTAAACCTTCTTCCTCCGATTTAATAATGAACTCTATTTCTTGAACAATGCTATTGAGTCTAACTTTTTGTTGGCTCAATAATTCACCACTTTCGGTGAGGTTGAATATAACTTCCCTGCCCTCAAATCCATTTTGTGTCACCTCAACTTTAATGGGTGTATCGTTTCCTTTAAAACTTACTCGATTATATAAAACGCGAGAAATGTTGATGTCCCTGGGAGGTATTGTATCACCAAGTCCAATTGTGAATTGGGGCACCGGATAGTTCTTATAAATTGGAGAACTTCCGTTATTGAATATACCATCAGATAATAGTATAGTAGCGGACCAATTCCGTCCTTCCATTGCATCAGCGACCTTTTTTTGTAACAATGATAGATCAGTTGTGGGGTGGTCAAACCGTACAGAATCCTGCTCACCAAAATCAAAGGTTCGCACCTCGATATCCTCATTCTCCAAGTCTTCAATTAATGTTTGAACCTTATTTTTAAATGCGACAGAATCCGTGTATCTGGCAACAACAGATTCTGAATTATCGATTGCTATTGCCACAATTGGTTTTTCAGTCCGAATAATTGTCTGGTTGATGAATGGCTCCAGTAAAAGAGATAATGTAAAAAAGATTGCTATGAAGCGGATTGCAGACAATATTCTATTCTGCCTTTTATTCCAGGCAGGATTACGAATGCTGTATAAAAACCATGTAAGACCAACCGAGACAAGGACTATTAGAAGTATCCACCATTCGGACTGATCAAGTTGAAGAAGATTTTTCTGCATGAATTGAAAGCTAATTCAAAAAGAACAATACGTAGAAATGAATATTAAGATATTATTTCAGAATGTCGTCAATTTCAGAGGCCGAGAGTTTATTAAGCACGATACGCTCAAATCTGTCGGCTACAAAAGTGGTTCCCAACACGGTCAATGAATTATCACTTGACGTTTTGATTGAGGCAAACGTGTACGGGTTTAAGAATCCTATCTGTCTTACTCCAGCCACCTCTCCTGAACTTGTATCGTAGAAATATAAAATGATCTGACGCCCTTTGGTTTCTGCGGCAAACACTGTGTAATTTCCAGACCCGGAAGAATAGCTGATCACTTTGCTGGGAGTGTAAGGCTTAAGTTCTGCCATATCCCCCGGGTAAAGATCAACACTAGAAGCGATACCCGCCGGATCCAGGCCAGTAGAGGAAAGTTGAAAATTTTCATCAAACTGATAACCTGCGATGGCAAAATTATTTCCTGAAAGTGGAAGAGCAGCCCGAACACCTGCGTCCGTTGATTGTCCTTGCAAAACTCCTGACGGACTGGCTGAGAAATCTGTGAAAACCATGGAAAAGCTAAAGTTATAAAACCCATTAAAGTAGTAGTTACCAGCGGATAGCTCACCACAAAAGAAGGGCAATGGTTGTTCATTTCGTTGAAGGTAATGATCTATGATCTGTGCTTCAACATCACTACCTGCTCCAATGGTGTAACTGGCCCCGCCAACAAAGCTTCCATCCAAACCAATCAGGCTGATTTCAGAAGTAAGATTGAGTGGATCATAACTTAAGAGAAGCAATTCATTTGATGAAGTCAATGCTGAGGCCAAAGGGTAGTCGATTCCACCAATTCCAGACTCAACAGTAACTTCGAGTTGAGGGTTAACCCCGATTAGCACTGCCTGAAGTGTAGTTGGATTCATTGCAAAAAAATAACTGATACTGTCCAGCATGTAAACCTCCCCCACAGGCGCTACATAGTTGTCCAAAGATGTTTGACTTAAAAAGTTGCCCTCTTCATCTGTCTTGATCAATTGCACTCCCTGAAAGTCTGTGTTGGTCAGCTCAGTACCAGACAAGATGATGAATCCATCAATTGTTTCCACTACATCTATCGGATGATAGGAAAGATCAAAATTTGAATTGTCATAGATTTTAAGGAAAGATTCCGAAAGTGAGGGACCATCATCTGAACATCCCAGAAGGATCAGAATAGCAAACACCTGGTAAAGACGAGTTTTCATTTTTTTGAATAATGGGCTGTGATACATTTTAATTTAACCTTCTACAACGCTTTGAATTGTTGATCTATGAATCGGAATGGAAAGACAAAACTCAGTGATACACTGATGTCTCTTAGCCTTAGCTCATCGTTTACTTCTCCTAGTGAAGCAAGTTCGTTTTGCAATACTCCAGCTTTGGTTGCTGAACTAAGGGATCTCTTGTAAGCCACCTCAAACACAGTTCTGATATTCCAGTAATCGAGGTTTACACCAGCACCACCGGCAATTCCATAAAAATTTTTAAAGGCATCTTTGACTCCAATAGTAACAGTACCAGAAGATGATTGTAGTGCTGTTCCAGATGAAAAGTCCGTCTGAGATATCTCAATTTCCTTTTGAGCCGATGTTATCAGGGAGTAAAAACCACCGACCATTAAAAAAGGTCGGATTTTCCCATTTCTGATAATATCTCCTTTGATCATCAATGGAAGTTCTATAAGGTCCAACCGCTGCTCCACCTGGTAATCAGTTTCAAACCTGCTATTTATCTGTGCTCCCTCCCAGGTAAAGCCACTTGCATATGAATAGCGACTTCTTTTAAAGGCCGGTTGGAAAGAAGCTGAGAATCCCTTGTGATAAAAATTCATTTCCAACCCCATGTGGGCGCCGGACAATGAGAAATCATCGTATGATTTTTCCAGATTTTCGTCCACATAATTAATTGGACTAAAACCCGCAAATTTTGTTTCAGGGAAAGCCTGTGTATAGTTAATCCCCATTTTTATCCCCAGCCAAAATTGAGTATCCAGGAAGGATTCGAGAGGATTCTTTGGTGGTTTCTTCTGTCCTAATGCTGCAAGAGAGCTAAGGCAAAAGAACGCAACGATTAATGCTTTATTTCCTGACAAGAAGTCTTTTCGTATCATCTAGTAGTTGGGATTTAGCTTTTACAAAATAGAATCCGGGATTTACACCATCAAGCATAAATGAAAAAGTATGTTCACCTACCGAGACAGTTCTTGCAAATTGAGAAACAACACGACCATTAATATCAATCAATTGGATTTTTACATCCTGAACATTATTGACGAAAATTTTTACCTGGGTATAATTAGTTGCCGGATTGGGATATAGTGACTGAATTTTGTACTTGGATCGAAGTGCATCCTTTTCCCCAAGTATCACTTCTTTGATCAAATCCATTGGTTCGTAGTTTCCACCACCCGGTTTTGTGCCATCAATAAAATTTCCAAAGAAAATGTCATTGGTAATGATTTCTTTGTCTACACCCATCCATTCATGCAAAACATTCGAATAGACCTGGCGATAATCAAATTGAAGTCCGACATTGCTTTGTGAAACATCCGGGACAGTTCCATAAATCCCCTGTTTTACGCCAAGCCCAAACATAAGTATCGGGCCTCCTGTTCCGTGATCGGTACCGTAGCTCCCATTCGAACCTATTCTTCTCCCAAATTCGGACATGGTCAATGCAAGTACCCGATCTTCCATACCCCTGGATCTCAGGTCGTTAAGAAAAGCACGCATTGCAGAAGAAATATGGTAAAGTAATGCGGCATGATGTCCCATGGTTGGGTCATGTTCCTCTACTTGAGAAGCGTGTGTATCAAAACCTCCGATTTTCACAAGGAAAACTTTTGTTTTTACACCTCCTGCTAATAAGCGAGCGACCAGTTTCAATTGATTTGTCAGTGGATTTCTTTTTGCTCCGGTTGGGCCATTGAATGGATAGGTTTCCGGGTAGGTCACCGTAGTTTCAGCCGCTGAATCATATATCTCAGCAAGTCTTCTGATATATGTTTCAGATTTATCCTCAAGGCCCAGAATCCAATTCATCTCTTGTCCATAGGGAGAGTTGTCGAGAAAAGCTGGAGGATTCCCTCGTGGATCAATGCCTTCGTCAACAAAACCTTCAAGTTGATTGATGAGGTCTTCCACGTTGTTTGGATCACTTCCAAGAGAGATAGAAGTTGGAATATTTCCTTCCTGGTGGAAAAGTAATGAAACATCATTTCCCATTTCCAGGGCTAATGGATCAGGCATTTCAGCTGTCGGGAAGTCTTCCGGATAGCTTAATGGTTCATACTCTTTCCCAAGATATCTTCCAATCCATCCTGAAGAAAGGTAGTCATCAGAACTACCACCCATGAACCAGATATCCCTGCCTCGAAAGTGTGACCCATTGTTGTTTTCATAAGAAACCCCCTGGAAGACCGCAGCTCTTCCCGTGTCATAAAGGAACTTAAAATCCTGCATGTCCGGATGCAATCCAACCTGATCTTCAGCCGGGATCGTACTGTCTAATGGTATGAGTGTTCTGTTCCCTACTTTATAGGGAATCGCAATGTTTGCCCGTCTGCTATAGTACTCATCGTAATTGGATAGTGGAATCACCGTATTTAATCCATCATTTCCTCCATGAAGCTGGATCATGACAATGACCCGATCATTGTCGCTTTGTGCTGCAAGCCGCTGAAGTTTTCGATGAGAACCCAGAACGTTAATTGGTACTCCTTGAAATGCAATCGGCACTCCTGCTGCAAACCCTACCTTTTTTAGAAAATTTCTTCGCTTCATGGTTTCAGTGCTTTTGAGTGATTCATCACATTAGTTGATATTCTGGTGATTGCAACATTGCATTAAAAAGGGATGTAAGTTGATTTGCAATAACCTCATTATCAACCCCATTTTGCCATCTGAATGTCCAGGCAGCTTCCGGATCTGCATCTATTTGTGGTGAGGTGAGGAAAGCACTCAGAAAATAATTAAGCCGCTCTACCGTGAGTTCACCTACATCCGGAGTATCAAAAGACAAATTTTCAGCTGTCGGCAGTAAATACTCAGAAATTGCAATTATCAGATTTCTAGCGTTACTGGCTGTTGCGTCATCAAAGTTTGCTTGCACGAAAGCTAAAATATCGACTTGACCCATTTCCATCTCCATTCCATTGGATATCGACCCTCTTATGAAGTTGTACCTATTGGTCAGGTAATTCGTGGTGATCCAGCTTCTGTTGTAGATTGGAAATTGGTGGTATGCAGCATACCCCGCTACCTCAAATGGCTCGTAGTAGTCCATTCCCTGTCTCCCTATTTCTCGTAGCAAATCCGTAGTGAAATTGTAGTAGTCATCAAGATTTGTCTCATAATCTGGTAATACAACTTCAAAAGTACGAATGTGGCCTAATACCAAATCAAGTGGCGATTTGATAATACTTCCAAAATTATTGTCGTCACTACCAGCCTCGGCCTCATAAAAATGTGTGCTGGTTAGAAGAGCTTCCAGCACCGATTGAAGCTTGAAATCATTCGCAATAAATGTATTAGCCATGTCCTGGATGATGTCATCTTGCAGTGCCTGATCGATTTGATGATAAACGAAGAATCGATAGATCTCCCGACAAATATGACGGGTAGTCTCCGCTTGATTGTAGATAATATCTACAAATTGACTTATTTCATCCAGCGTACTTTCTTCGGTTGGATTTCCACCTGCAAGAAGTGCTGGATCAGGGGTTACTGTTGCACTATCCAACCGATTACTAAATGTCTTGTCGCCTTCTTCATGACTTGATGCTATTGTTCCGCCCCTTACAGCTCCTCTAGGGAGACCGGTTTCTTCATCGATTGTGGAAAAAGTATTGTCGGTGGTAAAACCAGATAACACCCTGGCTCCGGCCTGTACATCATCTTCAGAATAATAGAAGTAGTCGCCTACAAATTCAGGCTCCGGAACATTCCCTTCCAGGCCTCTTCCAACAGCATAGAGTTCCAAAAGTTCTCTTGCATAATTTTCATTGGGACTCCCTTTGACGTTGAACCTTCCATCCAAAAAAACAAGCATGGCATTGTCAACACTGATTTTTTTTGTGAGCTGTTTGAAATTGCGAGGAACGATTGTTTCCATAGATTCAGGATCTTCCGGATCATCAGGGGGAAGTACAATGTCCTCGGAATCAAACGCAAACAGCCTGAACAGGGCTTGTTGAAAATACAACGATCTGGAACTTCCCACTACGGACTGTTTGGTTGTAAAATGGGTATGCATAAAAAATACAATTCGTTCCCGAAAGATGTATGAAAGCTTTTTTGCTTCTTCTACCCCATTTCCAAGTAACTGGCCTATATGCCATGCGAGAAATTGACGTCTCAGTTCAAATTCTTCACTTTGAGTAGTACCAGTCGTGATCCATTCTTGACCTGTAGCTCGTTCCAATGGTAAAACAGGATCTGGAAGTTCCGGATCAAATAACCGTTGGACAGCTTCTGCAGGAGTAAGCAGAGAGAATGTGTCTATTTCAGAGATTGATCCTCCGAAACATGTCCTTCGAAGTAGGTGCGCAGCTCTTTTCTTGCCGAGAGGCCCGGTGAGTTCAGTTAGTGGCATTAGTGATCATTTGAAATAATTAACTAATCTATAACTAAATTATTATAAAATAAATTATAAAAAATCTTT
>JANQEC010000314.1 GCA_028278585.1 Cyclobacteriaceae bacterium
ATATTCCTACCGGGAGACAACCAAATCTCATCTCCCAGTAAATCAAGTCCGGTCATACTTGATTCAATACCCATAGCTTGTGTAAGCACTCCCGGACCCTTGGTGAGATTGTCCGTTTTATTTCCTCGCCTCCTTCCCATCGCCTCTATTCCATCTACTGGTTCAAGTGCACGAACCAAAACTGCATCTGCCATCTCCCTCTTGTTGGTGACAACATTAAATAAATGATGGATTCCATAGCAAAGATACACATAAGAATGACCTCCACTACCATACATTACTTCCGTTCTTGGAGTTCGCCTGTTATTTGCATGGCAAGCCTTATCATTTCTCCCACTGTAGGCTTCTGTTTCAACAATCATACCAACGGAAAAAGTCTTATTAAAATTAGTTACAAGATACTTACCAAGTAAATCTTTGGCCACCTCCACGACATCTGATCTTTCATAAAACGAACGATCGAGTTTTTCGTACAGAGATGTATTAATTTCGAACAACATAAACCTTAACAAAAAATGAAAGAAAGAATAACAAATCTAATTGCATTGTGCTTGTTGATCACTTTTGGAGCCACTGCGCAAATTCAAACCCCGGCACCAAGCCCTGCAGGATCTGTTGGCTCTACCGTGGGTCTTACGGAAATAAATATTGATTATTTCAGACCTGGTGTGAAAGGTAGAGATATCTTCGGAACTGGTGATCAATTTTTACAGCCATTCGGGACACTCTGGAGAACCGGTGCTAATGCGGGAACATTTATCTCCTTCAGTACTGATGTGAAAGTTGCCGGACAGGATGTAAAAGCAGGTGAATATCAAATCGTATCTATCCCAGGAGCAGATGAGTGGCAAGTTATGTTTCACACCGAAAGAATTGGTGGGAATATGAATAACTACAAAGAAGAAAATGTTGCTGTTAAAGCAACTGTGAAGACAATGAAGCTGGACAATTCTGTAGAGCGAATGACTTTTCAGATTTCTGATATTTCTGCAGATAATACTTCCGCAAACATTCACTTCGCATGGGCCAACATGTCCTTTAAAGTACCAGTTGAAGTGGATTTTGACGAAACTGTAATGGAAGACATTGCAGCTAAAACGCAAGTACGACCTGGCAATTATGTGACTGCTGCGAACTATTATTTAGCTACTGGCAAGGATCTTGAGCAAGCACTTGAATGGATGAACCTTTATCTTGCTATGGGTGAAAACTCTAACCAATTCTGGAATGTTCATACCAAAGCGCAAATACTTGCCAAAATGGGTAAAAAGAAAGAGGCCATAGCAACAGCAGAGGAATCATTGGAAAAAGCTAAGAATAATGAAAATGGTGACTTTGGCTATATCAAACGAAATGAGGATCTAATTGCGGAAGTAAAAGGCAAATAATCCCCAGCAACAAAATCATAAAGCGTGGGTTTCTAACTCACGCTTTTTTTTGTGCCGTTGAACATTTGGAATAGTATACTCAAGATCATAGTCCCGACACAGCCAATTACATTATATAGCAGATAACTAAGTTCGAAATAGCCTGCTTCAGTTAGGAAATGGATTATTATCACGGCTACTTGTGTGATTATAGCAGAGAAGAAAACTGGCGTTCCGCTTATCCATTTTAAGAAAAATGCAGTTAGGAATATTCCTAAAATAGTTCCATAAAATATCGATCCAATGATATTAACGGCTTCTATTAAATTTTCAGAATTCTTGGCAAGTATCGCAAAAAGAATGGCTAAGACTCCCCATGCGAAAGTCAATCCTTTTGAGACATTTAAATAGTGATGAGCACTTCCATCCTGATTAATTATTCTCTTGTAGAAATCAACAGACGTGGTTGAAGCGAGGGCATTAAGTTCTGATGATGTAGAGGACATGGCCGCTGAGAATATAACGGCAATTAGTAAACCAATTAATCCATGAGGCAAGTAGGTAATAATAAATGTAAGAAACACATAGTCAGAATCTTTGGTTTTCAATGAGCTGTCAGCTTTTACAATTAACTCCTTAGCCTTTTCGCGAATAGCAAGAGTCTCCTGGTCTGCATCTACCAATTGCTCAGTAAATATCTTTTCATCATATTCTGACAGGCTTCCGGCAGCAATTTTCAAAGCTGCTTCTTTCCTCTTATCCACTGCTTGTGCATACTCGTGATTCAAATCACGATAAGCTTCATAGTATTCCGAGTTCTTTACAACCTCAACAGAAGTTTCTTTGAAGTGCATTGGAGGTTGATAGAATATGTAGAATACATAAACCATCACGCCAGTCAGCAAAATAAAAAATTGCAATGGTATTTTCAGGATTGCATTGAACATGAGCCCCATTCTACTTTCAGATACATTGGCTCCACCCAGGTATCTTTGAACTTGAGATTGATCTGTTCCAAAGTATGCCAGTGCCAGAAAAAATCCACCAGCCAACCCAGACCATATCGTGTATCGTTCAGTAATATCGAACTCCAAATTGACCACTTCTAACTTTCCCAAATTCCCCGCGATTTCCAATGCTCCACCAAATGTGGTATGATCCGATATGTAGCCAACAATCATGAAGAAAGCAGCAAACATACCTGCTAGAATAACAGCCATTTGCTGTTTTTGGGTTATGGAAACTGCCTTTGTACCACCCGATACTGTGTAAATAATGACGAGAACTCCGGTACACAAAATGGTCAATGTCAAATCCCATCTCAAGATTGAAGATATGATGATAGCCGGTGCATATATGGTAATTCCCGCTGCAAGTCCGCGCTGTACAAGAAAAATAAACGCACCCAGAAAACGTGTTTTAGTGTCAAATCTTTTTTCTAAAAATTCGTATGCAGTGTATACTTTAAGCCGGTAGAAAATGGGGATAAATACTGCAGATACAACAATCAAAGCGAGAGGTTGTCCAAAGTAGTTCTGGACAAATCCCATTCCACTGTCATATGCCTGTCCTGGTGTAGAGATAAAAGTTATCGCACTCGCTTGAGTAGCCATTACCGAAAGTCCAATGGTTCCCCATTTCATTGAATGACCGCCTAACAGGTAGGCCTCGATATCTCGCTGACCTCTTGTTTTCCAAACCCCATAAAATACAATGAATAGCAGTGTACCGAAAAGTACAATCAGGTCGAGTGTATTCATTAATAAGATGTACTAAAAACGGTGAACATCGTGATCATAAAGACAAGCCAAGCTACCACAACCAGGTATAGAAATCTCCATTTTTTAAAAAGTGGTGGTTTGTCAATATTTTTTTCTGAAATTAGTTCAGTCATTTCCTAGTGATATTAAATTAACGAATAAGCGGTATGCTCCCGGGACACCAGCTGGCAAATTTCTAAACCATGAGTATCCGGAATATACATAGTGACCTTCCCCATACTGTGCAACCAACAAGCCACCTGTTTTAGGAGTTTCTCCCGGGTCATTGCTACTCAAAATCGGTGTAAACTCTTCTGACCATTCATCGGGAAAATAGAGTCCTCTTTCCTGGACCCAATTTTTAAAATCAGAACTTGTGATTTTATTGGGGCCCAAAATCGCTGGATGCTGCTTGGCTAAAATTTCAACTGGAGCTTCCTCTACGGTAACCCTGTCCCTTGATAGTTTCAGGTCGTACGGAGCAATATCTTTTGTAACCAACCTATGGCTGGTATTGTATTGATTGATCAGTGTACCTCCCTCCTGCACATATTGGAATAATTCTGTGTTTTTATAGGCGAGCCAATCAACTGTATTCAGTGCACGAATACCTAGAATAACAGCATCGTATTTTTTGAGGTTTTCAGGTGTGATATCATCCTTTCCAAGGAATTCCACCTTGTAACCGATTTGGGTTAAATTTTCTGGTATTGCATCGCCTGCTCCTTCTATGTAACCAATCAGGTCTCCTCGCTTCTCAAGGTCCAATCGAACCACTCTTGATGAAGCTTTCGGGTAAATGTTCTGTTTAGGTATATGGTCGTACCTGATCGTAGAGTAACCGTTAGAATAGGTTTTTCCTTTGTAACTCAGGGCAATTGAGATGTTTCCGTCCGAAGCCTTTTTCGGTGGAGTAATTTCAAAGGAATACAAATGTTCCTCACCCTTTTGTTTCAATGAGTAATCAATGGTTCCCGGGTTAATACTCCATCCTTTTGGTGCTTCTAAACTTAATGTTCCCTCAACATTCTTCTTCCCGGCAATGACCCGCACATCTACCTTTTTTGAGTTGCCGTCACCGAACACCAAAACTTTAGATGACAAGTTTGCCATAACTGGTGGCGAAATTGCAATCGGTTCGTAAACCTCTCCTTCCACAGGATCATTTCTTTTGAATACCACTGGTATGTCTAATGCTATTTCTTCTCCTTCAACAGAAATAGTTACATTGCCTTGCAGCGATGGATCATTTTCAGGTTTACCCCTCTGCAATTGATCTTCGACAGTATACATGCCTAATGAAGCTTCTTCTCTAAGCCAATAAGGAGTAGAAAATGGTATTCCACCTGGCAATTTCAAATTCAATGAAGTGTTGAATCTCTTATTGTTGGAAAGTGGACTGCTTAATTCAAACGCATCGATCCAATGATTCAATTTCACCCGTTCTACCTTCAAATTAGCAGAGCTACGATTGACCATCTCCAGGGAGATCTCAATAGAATCGCCCGGAACGTATGAATTTTGTTTTGCAACAAGCTCAACAAAAAGTCCTGAAACTGCCTTTATTAGTGCATCAACTTCCTGGAGTTTTATTCCCTTCCAGAAATCATCGTCAATTTTCTTAATTGCCTTTCTCGTTAGCAATAGAGTCGGAAGCAATTCTGAGGGGTTAGAGGAATCAAACTCTTCTTTCATCTTCTGAATGAGAAAGCTCACCTCCTCTCCTCCATCAATTCGATCCCAACCGGTCTTAAAATTGTCAAAGACTCCATCACTTTCTTCTCCATCCCACTGAACCAAATATTCAATGGCATCACCCCTTCTTCCTGTAGATCCAAAACCCTGACTCTTATGCATGCTTCGACTTAGGGAGGAGATTTCAGTGTATGATTTACCTAACCTGGGATTGTACTTCCCAATGTTTACTTCGGTCAGTCCGGTCGTATCCATTTTTTGGCCTGTATTCCTGAAATACCACCAACTAGCATTCCAAAAGATTTTTCTTGGCTGCCAGGGATCCACGTAATCCAATTGTTCAGGATATGCATTTGGATCTCCGCTAAGATTAAAAGCTTCCCTGGCTAAAATTGCACTCGCGGTATGATGACCATGAGTAACTCCCGGAACTGTAGTGAACCTGGTAACTACCACATCCGGTCTGAAATTTCTAAATACCCAAACAAAATCTGCTAACACTTTTTCCTTATCCCATATAGTAAAGGTCTCATCCGGGTGTTTCGAGTAGCCAAAATCATTTGCTCTGGAAAAAAACTGCTGCCCACCATCTGTTCTTCGAGCAGCCAAGAGTTCCTGTGTGCGAATCAAGCCTAATTCCTCGCGTATTTCCGGTCCGATCAAATTTTGTCCGCCATCTCCACGAGTTGCAGACAAATAGGCGGTACGCATGTGTTTTTCATTGGCAAAATAGGTGATCAAACTTGTGTTTTCGTCATCAGGATGGGCGGCTACATACAAAACTGTGCCTAAAACATCCAATTTTTCCAGCATCTGCTGAATCTCACCTATATGCGGTTTTTTCGGAGCCTGCGCATGAATGCAGCAAGAAAAAAGAGTAACCAAAATGGCACTCAGGAAACACGACTTTTTCATGGATAGGTTTTCGTTGGGGTTCTTTACGAGATAGCTATAAGAAAGTTATTCATTATCTATAAGTGGCAACAAAATTAAGAATAGAGATCGAGAGTGAATTTCAATGGGGTTCATTCAGATTAAAGGATCTAATCCGGGACAATATTTCTCAAATTAGTAAAATCATTATCTTTATTTCATCTTCAACCTAATATCAGTAAAATATGTATTGCATTCTTTGGAAATACGAAGTGGAATCATCTAATCATGCTGAATTTGAAAAAGAGTATGGGCGATCCGGAGCATGGTTCAAATTCTTCGAGCCCTGTGATGATTATTTTGGTCATGATCTACTGAAAAATACAGATGGCAATTCATACACCCTAGTCGATCGATGGATGTCTAAGAAAGATTATGAAGGTTTTCTAAAAAGCAACCAGGCGGAATACGACCAAATGAATGAGAAATTCAGTGCGTTGTACAGCTCTGAAACTTGCCTCGGCACTTTTGATCTGATCCAATAATTGGCCGAACCCTTCGTGGATAGAATCGTTGCTTTACCATAACCTATTTCAATAACAAAACTCCTACAACAATGAAAGCGACAATTAAAATTCTATCCATTTGTGTAATTGGTATTTCAATAATGGCTTTTGCAGCTAAAAAATCCGAAGAAAAGGCGAACGTAGATGCCGTAAAAGAGCTTGTAACGAACGCATACATCAACGGTGCATTTAACAAGCTTGATGCAGATGCTATGGAAAAAGGATTCCACGAAGATTTCGCTATTTATTCTGCAAAAGGTGAAGAGATCAGTAAATATCCAATCAAGGATTGGGTCGAAGGTGTGAGGAAAAGAAGAGCCAACGATTATGATCCCGGTGCAGAAAAAAATGTTTGGAAGCCAACCTTTGCCTCTGTTGATGTTACAGGTGGTGCAGCCCAGGTTAAGGTAGAACTGAGGAACCAGGGAAAGCTTGTTTACACCGACTATCTAAGCCTTCTAAAATTTGAAAGCGGCTGGAGAATTGTAGCAAAAGTTTATCATAGTCATAAAAAATAGATTTGAACGTATTTTCGTAGGGTGATTTTTCGTCCTGCTAACAAAGAAGATGTTGTTCCCATCGTAGCAATGCTCGCTGACGATGAGCTTGGTGCAAAAAGAGAGAATTTTCAGGATCCACTTCCTGATCCGTACCTAGAGGCATTTAAGAAAATAAATTTGGATCCAAACCAGGAATTGATTGTAGTAGAAGAAAACAATGAAATCGTGGGAACGATGCAATTATCATTTATTCAGTACCTGACGTATCAAGGAGGAATTCGTTCTCAAATTGAGGCGGTACGAATCAGGAAAGACAAAAGAGGTGAAGGGTTAGGTGAAAAAATGTTCCTTTGGGCAATTTCCCGAGCCAAAGAAAGAGGTGCTCATTTATTACAGCTCACGACAGACAAACAACGACCCGAAGCGCTAAAATTTTATGAGAAGCTAGGGTTCCGGGCAACGCATGAAGGCATGAAAATGCATTTTTGATTAATAAAGGGGTCTTTAGACCCCTTTATTTTTTTATTCACTTTTTAGTTCCCGTATGGATTTTTGATATCGATCATAGAAGAAGTATGGTACTGTTGTAACGGAAAAAAGTAGTACTCCCACCATTATCAAAAGTAACGTCGCATTTCCACTCAGTATTTGTGGGATTCTTAGCGCCAGCCCCGACAACACGGTCAATACACTAATGTAGGATGCGATAAACACTAACTTTCTAAGCATAATATTCTTTTTAATAGTTAATAAATAGTTTAAATCTTTTTGGATTTTTTCAGGTCCTTCAGGAGTGATCCGCTCAACAGCACGCGAGAAGGAATGATCGAAGGATTGCCCTTCCTCCATGTCTTCTTCAATCACACAGCAGAAGTGATCCAGAAGATCATCTTGAAGCGAATGGTTAGAGATTCCATTTCCAATTAAATAACCTCTAACAAATGAGACTTGTCCTTCATCAATTATCATGATATTGCTGCTTTAGGTTCAAAAATCGTCTTCAACGTTTGTGCAAAATCAAGAAGTTCATCTAGTGCTAATTGTACCTGACCACTCCCTGATGAAGTTAGTTTGTAGTATTTGCGTGTTCTATTTCCGACAGAAATGGATTCTGTCTGCAACACTCCTTCACTTGAAAGTGAATGAAGGGCTGGATAAAGCGAACCTTCTTTAATTAAGATTTTGTCACCAGAAAGTTCTTTCACTTTCTGTACAATCTCATATCCATACATTTTGTCATTCTCTGAAAGCAATTTCAAGATGATGGGCTTTAAAATTCCTTTTAATAATTCTCTTGAATACATAATACATCATTATACGATGCATCAAAACAAAAGGTTAGGCTTAATGCAAGCTTTTTTTATTTACAGCATCTAATTTCTGAAAGCTACTGGTGATTTTTGGCAGTTTCCATAACTTCGAATTTCAACCTGCCCTAAGTGACCAAAGAAGACTTTCATAGACTGGTTTCAGATAATCAAGATCGGATATACAATACTTGTCTTGGCTTTATGAAAAACCAGGAAGAGGCTGAAGACATGTCACAGGAAGTGTTTATTCATGTATACCAAAACATAGATAAATTCAAAGGTGAATCCTTGATTAGCACATGGATATATCGTATTGCCGTTAATAAATGTCTTGAAGAAATGCGAAAAAAAAGAAGGCAAAAACGTGCTGCGTACCTTGAAGACATTGCTGATCCGGTAATTCAAAATAGGATACCTGATTTCTATCATCCCGGAATAGCTCTCGAAAACCAGCAAAGAGCTGCAATTTTGTTCAAGGCAATAGAACAGCTCCCTGAGCAGCAACAGGTAGCATTTACGCTGGCTAAAGTTGAATTTCTTTCGTATGAGGAAATCAGTGAGGTGATGGAAAAAAGTATTTCTTCTATCGAATCGCTCATTCATAGAGCAAAGCAGAATCTTCAGAGAATTCTAAAAGTTTATTATGAAAAAATCTAACCTAAATAAAGAAATTGATTTGACGCTCTCTAGCATCGATAATCTCAAAAAGGCTAACGCTCCTGATGATTTTCTGGAATCACTGAGCAATAAGATGATCTTTAGAAAAGAACAAAAAATATGGGTTCGAAGAGCTAAGTATGCCATAGCCGCAATGATTATGTTTGCCATAGTGAATACGGTGCTCTTGATCAATTCTAAGTCTTCCGAACGTCAGGAAATGCTGAAATCAGTGGCTTCAGAGTGGAATTTAAAGGCAGACGGTTACTAAGATGAATAAAACCACCGCCCAAATCATCGTCGTTTCAGTGATTGCACTTGTGATAGTGAATATTACGCTCCTCGGCTTGATGTGGAGAGACAAGAAAAACTATCGTCCACGTGAAAGAAGACCTGTTAAAGAAATCAATGCTTTTATCATAAGAGAGATAGGTTTTGATAGACAACAAGCGGAAATCTTTATTGAGTTATCCAATAAACATCATCAAGTCCAGCGACAGAATCAGGATCAATTCAGAAGGATCAAAGATGAGATTAATAAACTGATGCTGGAAGGGGAAGATGCTAAAATGGACAGTTTAATTGCTCAATTTGCCGATGTGTGTGTGTTGAAAGAGGCGGAATTATACAGGTTTTTTAAGGAGGTGTTGGTTATATGCAACGACGAACAAAAAAGTAGGCTTCAGAAAGTATTTTTCGAGGCAACAGGTCCACCTCCATATGCACGAATGCCTTTCGATAATGATGCTAAAGGCCAACGTCCCCCCAGGTAGTGCTCTCTGCGTATTTAAATAACCCCTGTTCTACCTGGATCGGAGATATAATGTTATTACTGTAGAGGTTTCCAGTGCCAAGTCCATGATGCTCTTTGTTTTTATACAAGCTTGCGAATTGGGCAATTGCATTCAAGCCGATATTTGATTCCAAATAAGACGTGATCCACCAATTGATCCCCTGAATTTCTGCCAGATCAATCCAGTTTTTTACGGTAGAGAAGCCACCATGCAGCGTTGGTTTCAAAACGAGGTAATGAGGTTTTAATTCCTGTAACAATTGCAAACGCTCTCTCTCACCACGGATCCATATAAGCTCTTCATCAAATGCTATTGGGATTTCACTCTTTTTGCACACAATCTCCATCGCCTCCGGCTGCATAGGAAGGATTGGTTGTTCAATTGAGTGAATGCTGAACCTGCTCAATTCTTTTAGCTTCATCAGTACTTCATTGGTTTGAAATGCTCCGTTTGCATCTAACCGAATGATAAGATCATCAGAAACTTTTCTTAGACGCTTAATAATTCTCAACTCCGTTTCAAAGTCCAAACCTCCAATCTTCAATTTGATGCAATTGAATCCCTGATCCAGTTTTTCCTTTATCTGATCCTTCATGAAGTTTTCATCTCCCATCCAGATAAGGCCATTAATCGGGATTTTGATGGTTCTTAAATCATTTGCAAAAATCTTCTTCGATCCTCCATTCATAAGATCAAACAATGCCATCTCCAATCCAAAACGAATACTTGGAAATTCTCTTGAAACCAATGATTTCACTAGTTTCCAAACATCTCCTTCAGAGATCGGCAATTCGAAATCGCGAAGTTTTAAGTTAACTTTTTCGAGCTCGTCAGGTATATTGTCAAGCACATCCGGACTGAGTCTTTCTATCGGTGCGACTTCACCTATTCCACTGCTTCCATTTTCATCTGAAATCTTCAAAAACCAAACCTTCCGTTCGTTTAAAGTTCCACGGCTGGTCTTGGCATGAAATTTAAAATCAAGGATGTAAGGTGTATATTCGAGCCTTAGCATGGACTTAAAATTAGACGATTTTTTATACGATCTTCCAGACGGAAAAATAGCCAAACATCCTCTTGAAAATCGTTCCAATTCAAAGCTTCTTTTCTATAATCAAGGTAAAATATCTCATCACACATTTTCCAACATCCCGGAACTCATTCCAAATGATTCTCTCTTGATCTTTAATGATACTAGAGTAATTCCCGCTCGAGTTATCATGTACAAAGAGACAGGTGCACGGATCGAAATTTTCCTCCTTGAGCCTGTACATCCTTCTAAGGTTCACGAGGAAGTAATGAATACTCAAACATCAACAACATGGAAATGTATGATTGGCAATGCCAAAAAGTGGAAGGAAAACACCTCGCTGTACCTAAAAGATCTAAACCTTAAGGCAACCAGAATAGCAGAAGATCAGGTCCGGTTCGACTGGGATTCAGATGTCACTTTTTCAGATTTATTACTGGAAATAGGGAAGGTTCCGCTCCCACCTTACATCAATCGGGAAGCCACAGAAGCGGACGAAGAGCGATATCAAACTGTGTACTCAAAAATGAAAGGAGCTGTCGCTGCTCCCACTGCTGGTCTTCACTTTACAGAAGAAATCATTTCAAAACTTAAAAAAAAAGGTATTAAAACTGATTATTTGACGCTGCATGTCTCAGCAGGCACTTTTCAACCAATAAAGGAGAAAAATATAGTTAATCATCCGATGCACAATGAAAAAATATGGATCACAAAGGAGAATATTGAGCATATAATTAGCGTCGATAAGTTAATTACTGTAGGTACAACAGCAATGCGTACAATAGAAAGTTTATATTGGTATGGAGTCAAGATTCTGAACGGTGAAACCGAATTCTTCATAAAAAGGGATGATGCTTATGAATTACAACCTGTTTCGAAGGAAGATTCATTGAAAGCTGTATTGAATTACATGACAAAAAGAGATTTAGAAAAAATTGGAGGTCAAACAGAAATTTTTATATACCCGGGTTATACATTCAAATTGTG
Source organism: Cyclobacteriaceae bacterium (assembly GCA_028278585.1). Lineage (GTDB taxonomy): Bacteria > Bacteroidota > Bacteroidia > Cytophagales > Cyclobacteriaceae > Ekhidna. The sequence goes on from JANQEC010000314.1 coordinate 11,540, forward strand.
TTATGGTTTAGTCACCAACTATCATCTACCCGCATCGACTCTCATCCTTCTTGTTGCTGCCTTTGTGGGTGATAACTGGAAAGTGATTTACAAAGAGGCACTTTCCAATGATTACCGGTTTTTAAGTTATGGGGATAGCTCATTTCTAATTCCTTAATGTCAAATCCTAGTGAAATCCTGTCGTTTATCGACTTTACTATCAGGTATTAGATAATCCTTATACCATTGTAAAAACGCCTGGCTATGAAAAAACTAGTCTTCTTATTCATATGTGCTTGTATCGTAAGGTACTCTACTGCCCAAACGAATTTAGAATCTGCTGATAGTCTCAAACGCATCGGCCTTCTAATGCCTGCATTAGAAAAATACGGAAGGGATTTCATAACTGATCCAACAGCAGAAACCTCATACAAAATAGCTTCAACATGTGCCTTACTTTGGACTTCACCAATGAGAGATACTGCCTTCTTTTTTCTTAACCACAGCCTCAGAAATGATTCAACATTGAAGGCACTTTACGATCCGCATTTCCTAAGCCTTATAGATGATCCTCGATGGGAACAGATCGAGAACAGTCAGATTGAAAAATATGAATCCACAAATGAGCCTATTAGAAATGAGGATTTTGCGAGGGAGTTGTTTCGAATGATCATCCGTGATCAGGGTTTCATGTACGCCGGGAACATTGAACGAAGAAAATACATCCAAAATGGTGGATACTTCAGTGCGCCATCCATCTTCCCTATGCTTGCAATGGAAGAAAGGAATGTAGCACAAAACACAAAAAGACTATTGAAGCTTCTGGACAAATATGGGTGGCCCACAGCCTCACAGGTAACAGAGTTTGCGGCAGCTGGAGCTGCGCTTATTATCAATCATACTTCATATGAATTACGCTCAAAGTACTTTCCGCTATTGAAAAAAGCTTTTGAAAAAGGAGAAGCTCAACCCCTTCGCTTTGCTAAAATGCAGGATCGATTGTTAGTAGAAGAGGGAAAAGAGCAACTATATGGAACCCAGATCAAATTCGAAGATTTGGTACGAACCCCATTTCCAATTAAAGATCCTGTGAACGTGGACGAAAGGAGAGCAAAAATAGGACTTGGTCCCCTCGCTCCTTACTTAAAAGCAAGGTTTAATATTGACTGGGATGTCGATCAAAAAGAATAATTAGCGTATTATTTTTTCACACTGATGTAACCTTTTACTATTTGTTCTGTATTTAGGAATAATATATTTTGTTTATTTGTTCTGATTTTAGGAATAAAATAGTTCATTATGAAACTAGGAGCATTTGAAGAATTGGTATTGTTGACCGTTGGAGCACTAAAAGACGATGCTTATGGAGTCACGATCAAAGAGATGTTAGAAAAGCACACTGGCAAAAGACCAAGCATCGGGGCATTGCATTCGGCTCTATATCGGCTTGAGGAAAAAGGATATGTAACCTCATCTGAGGGCGGAGCAACCAGGGAGAGGGGCGGAAGGCGAAAAAAATTCTATCAGCTCACAGGATCAGGTCAAAAAATGCTGGTTGAGGCGAATGAATTGAGAATGCGTTTTGCAAAACAGATTCCCGGACTTAACCTGAGCACTGAGTAATGAATGATGCTCCAAATCCACCAAAGTGGGCCAATAGGCTTTTAGAATGGTTTTGTTCCCATGAAGTCATTGAAACAGTACAGGGTGACTTGTTTGAGCTTTATGAAAAGAGGGAAAAAGCCAAAGGAAGAGTCATCGCCAATATTCGTTTTGTTCGGGATGTATTAAGTATTTATCGTCCGTTTGCACTAAAAAGATCAAGGTATAACTCAAATAACTACGCGATGTTTAAAAATTATTACAGGGTCGCTATCCGCAATATGATACGGCACAAAATGTATACTGCAATTAAGATTGGAGGCTTTGCACTCGGAATCGCAGCTTGTATTCTCATTTCCATGTTCCTCTATGATGAACTCAATTATGACAGGACTTATGCAGATAGTGATCGGATCTACCGGATCATTAATCAGTGGAACGAAAAGGGAGACGAAAACAAATGGCCAGCAATGACTGCTCCCTTCGCTGGTGTTGTCAGGAATGAAGTCCCGGAAGTGGAAATAGTGGGCCGTATCATTCCATACAATTGGTATTTAGGTGGAAGTAATCTATTCAGAAATGCAGAAACAACACAAAACACCTTTGAGGAACGTTTTGTTTATGCAGATCAAGAATTCATTGACATACTCGGTTTGCCATTCATTGCCGGAGACCCTGAAACAGCCCTCTCTGAACCCAACACACTCGTTATATCAAAACGAAAAGCGGACAAACATTTTCCAGGAATCAACCCCATTGGCAAAACAATAATCCTCAACGATAAAAATGATGACCCAAGAAAAATCAGCGGTGTAATAGAAACTCTTCCGTCAACTTCACACCTTGATTTTGATTTTATTTTGCCATTAGAAGGAGTCGAATTTTGGAGAGGGGAGCAGACCTCCTGGTGCTGCAGTAATTATGAAACGTATGTCAAGTTAAGACCGGATGCCGATCATGAAAGTGTTTTGAAAAAGTTGATCGCGATTCGTGATAAGTATTATGTTACCTACTTACGCAATCGGGGAAACCAGGTAGCTGATGACGTGGTTCTCTATCGTGGATTCGAACTTCAACCTGTCCGGGATATTCATCTTCATTCTTCTGATATCAGCGATCGCTACACTCATGGAGATATTAAGATTATCTGGATGTTTGGAGCAGTAGCAATCCTAATTTTACTATTGGCATGCATCAATTTCATCAATCTTTCTACCGCTAAATCCGCCAACAGGGCCAAGGAAGTTGGGTTGAGAAAAGTGGTTGGATCTGCAAGAGGAAACCTGATCATGCAATTTTTAACAGAGTCTGTTCTACTAAGCTTGATTTCGTTTACACTTGGAATACTAATCGCATGGTTGAGCCTACCCTATTTCAATGAACTTGCAAATAAATCGCTCACTTTTCCATTTGGCACTTTATGGTTTATTCCGAGTCTAATGGGCTCGGTGTTGCTGGTAGGCTTTTTGGCTGGTCTGTATCCATCATTCTTTTTGTCATCCTTCAGGCCAATTGAGGTGCTAAAAGGTAAGCTTAGCATGGGAAGCAAGAGTTCAGGCTTGCAAAGCAGCATGGTCATTTTTCAATTCACGGCTTCTGTGGTACTCATCATTGGTGCTGTAGTTGTGAATCGTCAGATGGGGTTTATTCTTAACAAAAAAATGGGTTTTGATAAAGATCAGGTAGCAATTATCCAAGGTACCAATACCATGGAGGAGCAGATATACACCTTCAAAAATGAACTGAAAAACCTTCCTGAAGTCCAAAATGCAACGATAACACACTACTACCCTATTTCTGATACGAAGAGAGACCAGAATTCAATATGGATAGAAGGTAGACGGAAAATTGATATCTCTATCGGGGCTCAATTTTGGCGAGTGGATCATGACTACATTGAGACTATGGGAATGAAAATAGTGCAGGGAAGAAATTTTTCCCGAGATATGGCCTCAGATTCAATTGCAATCATCATCAATCAAACCATGGCTGATCAACTTGGATTTGAAGATCCACTTGGAAAAAGAATAACCAATGGGGTGGTACGCAATATCATCGGTGTAGTCGAGGATTTTCACTTTGAATCTGTGACTGATGCAATCTCACCTCTTGTGCTGGTACTTGGTCGCAGAAGGTACATGATTGCGGTGAAAATCAAACCAGAAGATATTAGAGGCACAATGGCGGCAATTACTGATGTCTGGGATAGATTTATGCCAAATCAGCCGATCAGGTATGAATTTATGGATCAACGTTTTGCAGAAATGTATGATGACGTAAAACGTACCGGAATCGTATTTACTTCCTTTGCAATTCTGGCGATAGTAATTGCATGCTTAGGGCTTTTCGCACTTTCAGCATTCATGGTCGAGCAAAAAAGAAAAGAAATAGGTATCCGCAAAGTTCTCGGAGCTACACTTGTTAATCTTTTTCACTCACTTACTTCTAATTTCATGAAGTTAATCACCATTTCCTTGATCATCGCTTTTCCGCTGGGCTGGTATGCAATGAAGCGATGGCTTGAAAATTATGAATATGGAATAGAGATTACATGGGAGATACTAGCAATTTCTGGTTTTACCATTCTCATTATTTCGATTGCCACGATCAGCTACGAGATCGTCAGGGCAGTCAGAACTAACCCGGCAGAAACGCTACATTCTGAGTAAAAGTGTAGTAAACTGTATACCTAATAAAGTTATACACTTGCTTCCATCTCCCTTTTTTTCCTCCGGTAATCCAAAGAAAAACGACCGCCTCCCATGAAGAACACAAGGATCAACATCAAAAGTGCGATAATGGCCAGGTCCAGCTCCATGTAATTACCCACATTAAGCAGGTTTTTGTAGTTAAAAATCACTGCTCCCGCTAATATTGGTATGTTAACTATACTCATGATACGTGTAGCAGCTCCAAGGACCAGTATAATACCACTGACCAAGTGAATGAAAAGTATGGCATGAGCCAAATGAGCTGCAACCAATACCCAACCTACCGAGGCAATGTTTTCAGTGAAGCTTTCAAAGTTATTGGCAAAAATGATCCCCTTGTAAAATATAAAACCACCGACAATGATTCTTATAGGGTCAACCCAAACTGGTGCGTTAATGGAGGTCAACCAATTAATAAACTTATTCATAGTGAGTAGAGGTTGATGAGATTTATAAGTTACTGATAATGAAATAGAAATACAATTCTTTAGACTATCAATTCGGAAGATGAAAGGACTTGTTTTCTATTATAAATACATAACAATTTCATTTTTCATAAGAAAAAACCAGTGGAATGCAACCTTCTTGAAAAAGGTTGGTCTAATAGGATGATTACATTTACATTTATGAAAGAAACCTGTTTATTAATCCTTTCATAAAAAACCAGGAGTCTGACGAGGGTCCTTGTAATGGTAAATCAGTACTGAAATGAAGAACAAATCTTATCAACTGGGTGAGCTTGAAGAGCTCGTTCTCATGATAGTAGCCATTCTCCAAGAGAATGCCTACGGAGTAAAAGTGATGGATGAAATATTTGATCAGATAGGAAGAAAGGTGAACATCAGTGCCGTTCATACTGTACTTGATCGCCTGGAGAAGAAAGACTTTGTAACCTCATATATGGGTGGAGCAAGTTCAGAGCGCGGCGGCAGAAGAAAACGAATTTTCAAAGTAACGACTGCCGGGTCCAAAGCAATCGAATATGTTCATCAAACACGAAACGAACTCTATAGTAAAATCCCAAAAACAGTTTTAGGATTTCAATGAAAAAAAAGAATCCACCTACCTGGGCGCTGAGTATGTTAGAATTTTTCTGCAAGGAAAGATACCTGGAGCAGATAGAAGGTGATTTGCTTGAGCTTTTCTACAGAGAGGAATCTTATCGAAAGGCACGGCGGAAATTCGGGTGGAATGCAATCAAATTTTTTCGCCTGAGATACTTAAAAGGACTTGATGATTTTGAACAATTAACCACACTCGCAATGATCAAAAACTACTTAAAAATCGCAATCAGAACTCTACTGAAACAAAAATCATATGCAGCAATCAACATCGTTGGTTTGGCCATAGGACTTGCTTCATGTCTTTTAATATTCATGTATATCACACATGAAAGAAGTTACGACAATTTTTATCCGGACGTAGATCGAATGTACCGTGTAGCCAATGGCGAGAGAGGCAGGTTTACTCCCGCACTCCTGGCATCAACCATGATCAAAGATTACCCCCAAATTGAATCTGCAACAAAGCTCAATGGGCTTGGTGATGGAAATTTTCTCATTGACAATATAAACATCATCCAGGATGGTGGCTGCTGGGCTGATAGCGAAGTTTTCAAAGTTTTTGAAATGCAATTCATTGCTGGTGATCCTGAAACAGCTTTGGCAGAACCCGATAACCTCGTCCTGACCGAATCACTCGCCAAAAAATTCTTTCCAGATCAGCTGGCGGTCGGTCAGGTGGTTGAATTAGATGGTGATCCGGTTAAGATTACAGCTGTAGTGGCAGATCCGCCTAAAAACACACATTTTCCATTTAAGTTCTTGATGGCTAATCCGAATGATCCCAATGACACCTACAACTGGACGGGAAACAACCACTGGACGTATGCCAAGATTCGTGAAGGTGTTTCACCTGAAGAGGTTACCGAAAAACTCCAGGAACTTTATACCAATTATGTAGGGCAAGAAATTATAAAATTTAGTGGCCATGCTTCCTTTGAGGAGTTCGTAACAGACTATCCTGATCGATATTATGGTTTCACTCTACACCCTGTTGACCGTATCCATTTGTACGAATCCCGGTTTTCAATGGGGCCAAGGGGAGATTACAAAAACGTAATCGTATTTACTTCTATTGCTTTATTCATTCTCTTGATTGCCTGTGTGAACTACATCAACATGTCAACCGCCCGTTCGGCAATCCGGTCAAAAGAAGTTGGGATTCGTAAGGCACTTGGCTCTTACAGAAAAAACATCATATCTCAATTTCTTACCGAATCTCTGCTCATTACTTTCCTTGCCATTCTTTTTGCATTGGCTGTTGCCGGAGCTGCGCTGCCCTATTTCAATGAACTCACCGGACGAATCTTTGACTATGGAGATCTTTTTTCAGTGACAAGTTTAGCCTCGGTCGTCGCTCTTCTTATCGTTGTCGGACTCTTTGCAGGAGCATATCCAGCTTACATCATCTCAGGTTTTTCACCGCTGAAAGCGCTAAGAGGTCATATGCAACAGGCTGGAAAAAAGGGCCTTCGAAGTGGATTGGTAGCTTTTCAATTTGCAATTTCTATTTTCCTTGTTGCAGCCACAATGGTCATTTATCAGCAAGTTCAATTTATGCTTTCACAAAACCTGGGTGTTAACATTGATCAGACGTTGGTTATGTACAATGGACGCCAACTTGATACAAAGTACGATCTCTTCAAAACACAATTGGAACAAAGGTCCGATGTCCTCTTAGTAACAAAGGCGAATGGTGTTCCCTTTCATGGATTTGGTGACTGGACCTACCAAATACCTGCAGAAGACAATAGAAGGACCGCCCCATTGAATTCCTTTGTCAGCCCTGGCTATGAAAAGGTTTTAGATCTTGAAATGGTCGAAGGTCGGTTCTTTGAGGAGGGACGAACTACAGACACCTCGGCTGTTGTAATCAATGAAGCACTTGCAAAAGAACTAGGCTGGAATGAACCTCTTGGTAAAAAACTTGCAAGACAGATCGAATTTTCAGTGATCGGAGTAATGAAAGATTTTAACTACACATCGTTGAAACGCGAAATAAGACCTATGATATTCCGGTATGGAAATGCAAACAGTGAAGTTGGCATGTGGCATCAGCGCTACATACTAGCCAAAGTAAATAGTCCTGATATTTTGAAAACCATCGGTGAAATCGAAGAATTATGGGATCAGCACGTATCTGACTATCCTTTTGATGCTTCATTCTTAAATGAGTCATTTCAACGTCAGTACGAGGCGGAGCGAAAATTTGGACAAGTATTCACGACATTCTCACTCCTTGCCATCTTTATAGCCTTTCTGGGTTTATTTGCCTTGACCACTTTTGTCCTTCAGAAGCGGTTCAAAGAAATCGCGGTAAGAAAGGTGCTGGGAGCATCCGTTTCTTCTCTTCTTAGAATGATGATTAAAGATTTTACACGGCTCGTGTTGATTGGTGGATTTATTGGGATTGCTGTCGCCTTCTATTGGCTTGAGAATTGGCTCCAGGACTACAGTTACCGAATCGATTTATCCTGGTATCTGCTGGCTCTACCCGTTTTACTCATCCTGGTTTTAACATGGATGGTAGTAAGCATGAAATCTTACAAAGCGGCTATTGCTAATCCTTCAAATGCACTCAAAGAGGAGTGATTACCTAAGTAGGGTGATTTCTATTTCTTTCATTAGCTTTAGGAATCATCCTTTTTATGGAAACGCTACGCAACATCTGGCTCACTATTCTGGATTTTTTTAAAAGTGTTGGTGAGATCTTCACTACCACACTCTTCAGGCTTGGTCAAAGTGAGATCAGTTTAGGAACAATCCTTTATTTTCTCATTGCATTTATACTCCTCTCCTATTTATCGAAGAGATTCAGAAATTTTCTTGTTGATAAAGTTCTTGTAAAGGCAAGTTTCGAGTTGGGAGCAAGGAATTCCATCGGGATGATCGCCCGGTTCATCTTCCTGTTTGTTGGTGGCATTGTTATTATTCAGGGTGCTGGAATTGACCTAAGCTCACTTAGTTTACTTGCTGGAGCCTTGGGCGTAGGAATCGGTTTTGGACTTCAAAATATCACCGACAATTTCATTTCAGGAATCATTATTCTTTTTGAAAAACCAATAAAAGTAGGAGACAGAATTGTAGTGGGAGACACCGAAGGAGATGTGATCAATATTTCCGTAAGAGCCACAACCATCCTTACAAACGAGAATATTTCCATCATTGTCCCAAATTCAGAGTTCATTTCTTCCAGGGTCATCAATTGGAGTCACAACGACAGAAATATCCGGTTTGATATTCCGGTCGGCGTGAGTTATGGTGAAGATCCAACGCTGGTAAAAGAAATCTTGATGGATGTTGCGGATGAAAATCCTCATGTATTGAGAAAACCAAAGCCACATGTCTTCTTTGACGAGTTTGCGGATAGTTCATTAAACTTTACATTGGCCATATGGACTTCATCACATACGGATAAGCCAAGAATCCTTAAGTCAGAACTTTATTTTTCAATATTTGAAAAGTTCAAAGAGAAAGGAGTAGAAATTCCATTTCCACAAAGAGATATTCACATTAAATCACAACCGGCTGCAAGCCAGGAGCCTAAACCTTGATTTCAATTTTTAGTTTACTAAATGCAACCCTCAGTAGGAATTTCTCTCTTTGGATTAAAACATTTGTAGTCAAACCTTAAAACACAACGACTATGCGCTCTTCAATACTCATAACCATTCTTCTGTCAGCCTTTCATTTTGCAGTTTCACAATCGAGAAATTGTGAAAATTTGCTAGAAGCGACCAGAACCAACAACGTAGATGAAGTAAAAGAACTTTTGACCAATGGGGTTGATCCCAACTGTATCTATGGAAAAAACGATCCCAGAACCGCATTGAATCAAGCCGCAAGAAAGGGAAACACCACAATAGGAGCAATCCTGCTTGAAGCTGGCGCCAAGGTTGATTTCAGGGCAAAAGACGATGCGACTCCTTTGATCGCAGCAGCAAGAAACGGGCATTTTGATTTTGTAAAGCTTTTAGTAGAAAATGGTGCGGATGTCAAGGCCAATGTCAGAGGTGATGGAACCGCCTTATTGCATGCTTCCGGTACTGGTAATTTTGAAATGGTGAAGTACCTCTTAGACAAAGGCGCTCAGATTAATGTCGTTTCTCGCGGTGACGGCACACCGCTGATCCATGCAGTCAGAAGAAACCAGTTGGATATCGTGAAATTATTGCTGGACAATGGTGCAGACCCCAATCTTGCGTCTCCAGGTGATGATAGTCCAATGATATATGCAAGCAAATCAAGCAATCCCGACCTTATGCATTTGTTGCTGAAAAACAATGGTGACGTAAATAAAGTCACAAGAGGAGATGGAACACCATTAATAATGGCTTCTCAGCAAGGAAACCTCGAAAAAGTAGAACACCTGGTTAGTCTTGGAGCCGATGTGAATCTTGGTGTTATGGGCGATGGAAACCCTTTGATAGTTGCTTCCAGGCGTGGGCATATTGACATAATGCGATTCCTGTTAGAGAACGGGGCTGATGTAAACGCTTTGGTGGAAAGTGATGAAACACCTTTAATCCAGGCAGCCGGAAGAGGGCACCTCGAGGCTGTTAAGCTACTCCTGGACAACAATGCAGACATCAACAAGTACACACACTACAGAGGGGAACTAAGATCACCTTT
>JANQEC010000315.1 GCA_028278585.1 Cyclobacteriaceae bacterium
CTCCTTCGGAATCCTTGTCAATGGATGTATAGAGAATGTTATTACTTATTACAGCTGTCTGAGGAACTGTTGAATCAAGAATAAATTGTGAGGTAACCAGGTTGTTTCTAATGATTGTATTCGTGATTTCCCGATTGAAGTATATAGTCCCTACCTGGTTGTCATAAAACTCCATATTGTTAACACGGATGGTATTACTCGTAGATGTGATCCAGGTAATAGCCGTCATTTGATTGTTGTAGATTTTCACATCGTTCAGTGTGAAAATGGATCCTCCATTAAAATTCCTGGTTAAGTAAATATTATTGATGACCAATCCGGTAATTGAGGATCCAGAAGCATTGCTAGTGTTATCTGTATTATTTCTCAAATAAATATTGTTCACAGTGGATAAATGCGGCTGATCCTTGGTGAGGTTAAATCCAATTCCCACAAAATGGAGCTCTTTTTCTACAATGGCAGTGCCATAGGTAGTTGGGCTGGGTTGTACATAAATGAAATCTCCATCTGTCGCATCATCTACGGCATCCTGAAGTGTAGATCGGACATTGGGCCCGTCAGGAGCATTGGAATTGTTATCCACGATATATGTGGTTTGGCCTGAAGCGAGACCGACCAGGCATGTTAACAAAATGAAATTGATAAAGGTCTTCATGATCGTATGATTAGTTCATTGATTCGATTTTATTTTGACTCTCACGTCCAAATCATCCCCCACATTGATAAGCGTGTTGGTATTCAATGTTTCGATGGTTGGAATTGGAGCTGTTTGCAGAAATACATTGCTTTCGCTTGAGGGATAAAGCCCTCCTGAAATCCCTACATTGGTCATGTCATCACCTGCACCTTCAGCTGGTGATCCACCGTTTAAGGTAAAATCGCGAGAAGAAGTCCAGGTGTTTAATACAGGCACATCCACAAAATCCGGAGAAACTCCTTGTTGGTTGTTCATACCATCATTGGATGATCCACCTCCGGAAGGAGGTAGCTCGTCATTCCCGGTTTCGTGTGACATATTGTTATTGAATGTATTCCCTTGAAAATTGGTAGAAGTACTACCACCGGCAGCCGAAATGCTTGGGGTTCTACCGTAAAAAATGTTGTTCGAAATGTTGGCATCTCTCATCGGCGAATTAAATGCGAAATGAGAATTTTTGGTCCCCACAAAAATATTGTTAGCGATAGCTACATTGGCTTTATCCGTGGTTGAGTTTTTTTCTATACCTCCGTAAATAATGTTATTACTGATCTCAAACGACTGAGGATTTGTAGAATCAAAGGTGATTGAGCTAAGGACCAAATTGTTTCTGATAGAGGTATTCGTTACCTCTCTATTGAAATGAATGGTTGAGGTGATTCTATTGTCATAGATCTCAAGATTATCTATCGGAATAGTATTGCTGGATGAAGTTGTCCAGGTGATGTTGCTAATGTGATTATTGAAAATCTGCACATTAGACATGGTAAAAATTGGTCCCCCATTAAAGTTCCTTGCAAAGTAAACGGCGCTAATCGTTAACCCTGTGATAGTTGTTCCAGATCCATTCTCCGTGTTGTCATCATTGGTTCTTAGGGTGATATTCGTAACCGTTGATTGATGGGGCTGATCTTTTGTCAAACTAAACCCTATTCCAACGATGTGCAATTCTTTTTCAACGTTAACACTTCCATAAGTTGCCGGGCTAGGTTGAATGAATATGGTATCACCTGCAACTGCATCCGCAACTGCAGCACTTATTGTAGTGTAAACCCCGGTTGGTGCGTTGGCATTGTTATCGACTATTCTTAAAGTCTGGCTATAGGTTGCAATTGCCAGGACGAGTAGCGTTATTGTGGCTAGTGTTTTCAAGGTGGGTGAGTAAATCGGGCATCAAGATAACAAATTGAAATATTACTTTTTCACTATTTCATATAAATATTTTGAGTGTCTACAAAAAGTGATAAAGATTCAACCTAAAGACCTCACGTATCCAAGGTGTTACAACATGATTCTGGGTCCTAAACATTAATGTGACCTATCATTCGGTTTTTGTTTTAGGTAAAGTCCACTACGAAATACTCCCCTCATCTTTTTAGATCGAATGCAACCCTCTTTTAGGCTTTTAGTCTTTAGCGAAAACTCTAAAACAAAATGAATAACCTAAGCCTTTCCACTATTATTTTCCTACTTCTTCAAGCCAACACGCTGTGGGCTCAAAAGATAAAGACCTACGAAACTCAGGAAATCCATTCAGCTATAACCATTGATGGAAACATTGATGAATCAGTATGGAACAAAGTGAAGTGGGCAGGACAATTCACACAAACTTTCATATGGCCAATTACTAATCTTGGCTAAATACTATCAGATCTAGTTGGATTTATCATAGAATGCGCTAGCGGAGGTATCCAAAGCCTAATGGTGCAATCCATGCAATTGAAACTGTGAGGAACTTCCTGTTTAACATCTATTCGCTCGTGAGGCTTGGTTAGAAAATTGTTTCATTAAATCTCAGTAAGTTTCCAAAAGGATCTTCGATTTCCATTTGTTTGGTTTGCCAAGGAGTTTTCGTTACTTCTGAAACTGATGAATCTCTTTTCAACAACTCGCGGTAATAATCGTCAATCCCCTTCGTCTCTACAAAAATGATTATTTGCGTTTGAAATCGCTCATTCTCAGTGAGGTGAAGAGCCAAGCCATCCTTAGATATTTGCAAATAGACGGGTGCAGTTTCATCAAATCGATGCTCCCAATCTATACTGAATCCGAGAAAATCAACATAAAATTTGATTGCTTCTTTGTAATCAAGAATTCTAAAAATGGGGATGCTCTTGAATTCAATGCTCATATTCTCCGTTTTGTGAGTCACTTTAGTTTCGATTTACTTCTTTAAGTCACTTCTTATATAATTTGTAGTCGAAGTAGAAGTTTTGTATGGCCATCATATCCACCGTTTGCCAAGTGACTATCTTATTATGTTAGGAGAATGCAGAATTTCTTCCTTCTGAATAATGTCATGCTGAATTAAAAGCGTAGCATTCTTACTCTCTATGAAAGCTTCTATCTCTTTCATAGACTTGAGCGTCAGTTCCTTATCAAAATTAAATGAGGGAACCTTCATTAATTCTCGATTTTTTGCAAAATGATAGAGATCACCAGACAAAACTATAGGTCCTGCTTCTGGTAAGTCCACGAAGATAACCTGGTGGCCGGGAGTATGTCCAATGGCTCTTTTGATAATCACCGAACCATCTCCAAATACATCATAATCTCCGCTTAGTTTTATGGCTTTATTTGTTTTTAGAGAGTCCACCAATGATAAAACCTCATCCCGCTCAAACATAGCCTCATATTCTTCTTCTTGAACGATCAATGTAGCATTCCTGAACAGGTTTGCATTCCCAATGTGATCACTATGAAGGTGAGATATTGCCAAATATTCCACATCCATCGGATTGACGTTTATTTCCATTAGTTGGTCCGACAACGTCCGGTACAACTTTGCAGTAAAGAGCGAATTAGTTCTTCCATTAGGTGAATCTGCAAGAAAATCCGAAAGGCCGGTATCCCACATCAAATCGCCGTTCGGATGTCTGATCAGAAATGCGGGACATGCAAATTTAGCACTCTTACCAACATCGATTCCTGGGCTCCAATTAGAAATATCGAAGACATTAATGTCTCCTACATCGAACACATACATGTGCAATTGAGAGGGCTCCATGTTGATTTGGCCATTGACCGGCTGGAATGTCCATGACAACAAGACGTTGAGTGATAGGATAATTAATTTTTTCATAGAGAGAGTTCTCCTTCTATTTCTAATCTAACCAAAAAATATCGCAAAATTATTCTGGAGGATATCAGTTATTTAAGGATTAGAAACCACCCTTACACTGAACAATTATCTTGTCGGAAGTTTGGGTTGCTGTCAAATCGAAAGTATACCATTAAGCTTCATTTAATTCAGTTTCTCGCAGCGTATCAAGATGATGACTCGTATTACTCAATACAAGGGATAAAATAACAAATGCATATGAAAAAATTAAAATTAACGTTATTAGCTGCGAGTACTGCAGTTATCTTGATTGCCACTTCCTGCCAGGATGAAGAACTAGCAGAGGGTCAATTCCTGGTTTCAATTGCTGAAACAGATGGTGGACAAGACTTCTATTATGATGCGCAAAAAAGAGTTGTTCTGATTGATATGTTTTCATTCTTCTCAAAAGAAAAGACCATTACCGGAAGAGTTGAATTGAACTACACCGAAGACAAACTGAATCAAATTATCCTGAAATGGTCTTCGGGTGTTATTGATGAGACACAAATTACTTATGATGATGCATCACGTATTTCACAAGTAGAATCCACCCATGAGCTTTTGCGCTTTAGTTATCCTTCCGATGAATACATACAGGTAGAAATCCACTCGGAAGAATCCAAACCTGACAGGGTCGAAAAGTGGTATTTAGACACGAACAACAGGATTGTAAAAACGGAGTCTCAAAGTACGGATACCAATAGCATTGAAACAGTGGAATATGTATATACATCCAGTGCCAACCTCCTGGACAACCTGGGATTTTCTTCCGTTGAGTTTAAATTGATTTATGGATCTCAGGTGTTTTTAGCCCAGGAAGTTAAAAGGACAGATCGAAATCAAGCAGGAGAGGAGATTTATAAGTCACACTACTATTATGAACCGGACGTTTGGGAAAATGGGCTACCGGTAGGAATTACAGAGCGATTCTTAGACGAAACGAATGGTTTGAAAATCACAGATAAATACACACTGCGATGGGGTGGTTTGGTCGGAGAATAACGGATTCAAAAAAGTCATCCGGATCACGAAAAGAACGGGGTTATTCAATCCCATTCTTTTCACAACTTTTAAAATGAGTGAAATCTAACATCCCAATAGATGAAGATCGGATTTTAATTAACGAAGTTAAGAAGGGAGCCGCCTTGGCTCAAAGGAAGCTTTACGAGAAATATTATCGATTGGGTATGAAGATTTGTCTCCGTTATTCGAGTGATATTGAAAGTGCAAAAGAGATACTGAACGACGGTTATGTGAAAGTATTCAGATCGATCAACCGTTTTGAGTCAAATAGGAAATTTGAACCGTGGTTCTCAAAGATCATTACCAACACGGCAATAGATTATTGTCGTCGGAAAATAGGAGAAATGCTGTATGTTGAATCAAGTGAGCAAATTGAAATAGAAGCAACTGTCATTGATGAAATGAATGCCAATGACCTGCTTCGTTGTATTCAAGACCTTAGTAATCCATACAGGTTGGTATTCAACTTATATGAAATTGAAGGATTCAACCACACTGAAATATCCAACAGACTTGGGATAACTCCTTCGAGCTCAAGGTCCATTTTGTCGCGTGCAAAAAGGATGCTGAAGCAAAAGATTAATGTATTTACAAAAGAAAATAAAGAAAATTGGCTGATAGCAGACTAGGTAACTCCATTCTCAGGAAACTTGATTCAATTGAAATCCCATATGATGGCGATTCATGGGGTGTTTTGCATGAAAGAATTCAGGAGGTCAGCTCAACCGACAAATTCGTTGGCTGGTACAAAATTTCATTCTTGAGCAATGTCTTAGGCGCATTGGTTGGTACGCTCGCCATTGGGTTTCAAGCCGTCCATACACTGCAAATGGAAGACATTGTTAAGGAAGAGACCCGGATAGTAGAACAATCACCAACTTCAGATTTTGTTCCAGCCAAAGACCAATCAGCCTTAAATAAAGTAGAACCAAAAGCTGTAATTCCAACAGAAAATGTAATTCCAATAGAAAACAAGACCAATAGTTCACATGTCACGCCCGACAAAGATCCAGCTTTCACGAAACCCACCACATTTCTTGATACAAGTGAGGAAGAGCTAGCGTTCCAAACTCTGAAAAGAAATAATCCGGGAATTAATGAAGTACCAATAAAGCTACCCGATACCTTAGCAATAATTCCAGCTGACTCTGGCCTAAAGAAATCGCGGTTTGGCATAAGTGTTGGTATAAATATGCTTCAATCAAGAGAGATGGGAGTAAAACCATTCTGGGGTATGACGGTCAGATCTTCTTTCTATCGTCCACGCCCCTTCTCCTACTTCGTTCAAACAGACTTTTATTCAGGAAGGATCGCCTTTTCGGAAACTCAGGTGAACAATTCACAAGGTGGCACCCAAATTCTCA
Source organism: Cyclobacteriaceae bacterium (assembly GCA_028278585.1). Classification (GTDB taxonomy): domain Bacteria; phylum Bacteroidota; class Bacteroidia; order Cytophagales; family Cyclobacteriaceae; genus Ekhidna. Next base: position 6,188 of record JANQEC010000315.1, read on the forward strand.
CAAGGCAAGAGGTTTCAAAAGAGATTTCACTTCAATCCATCAGAATAGGTGCAGGTATGGAATACCTGATCAAATCGTATAATAGGTTTGCTTTGGATATCTCGGCAGGCGCATCGGCAGACATGATTGTCTCTCAAAGCGTAGAAACTAACGTAAGGAGCTTCCATTCAGATGGTGATCAGGAACCATTTGAAACCCACTCCACCCTTAAGTCAAGCAAAATAGATCCTTATTTTATTCCAGGGATTTCAAGTTCACTCGGCTTACATTTTGGTCAGCTAAATGGGCGCTTTGGGGCGACGATTCCGCTATCTAAACTAAAAGAATCAAAGCAATCATTAATACTATGGGAAACAAAGCTTATGTTCAGATTGAATTAAGCTCAAAGTAATTTCCTTCATGGTTGGAAGAATCTTAGGGGAAAATCCATCCTTCAGCGGGAAAATGTACACTCATGATGTACAAATGCATACTTCAATGGGGAAAACCCATACTCCAAAAGTGAAAACAGCACACTCCCACTAATTAACCAATCCACCAATCCACTAATCCACCAATTAACCAATCCACCAATCCACCAATCCACAGGAGCATCAGGAAAATTCAACCATAAATGAATTTTGATTGCATCATTTTTCTACTCCTACGTCTTAGCAGGCGAATAAACGAATAGATCAATGAGAACAGACGACAATTTACCCGTAGCGATAATTGGTGGTGGGCCGGTGGGACTGGCAGCTGCCGCCCATTTAGCAAAAAGAAACATCCCCTTCCAATTGTTTGAAGCCGGAGATTCTGTTGGCGCTAACTTCCTCTCATGGCAACACGTGCGCGTTTTTTCTCCATGGAGATATAACATTGACAAAGCAGCAGAAGAGTTATTGGAAGAAACAGGTTGGGTGGCACCGGATAAAGACGGACTGCCTACCGGAGGGGAATTGGTTAGAGAATATTTCAGGCCGTTGTCTGAACATCCTGCCATTAAGCCTGGCATTCACTTAAATACCAAGGTAATCTCCATAGGAAGAAAAGGAATGGATAAGATGAAGACCTGGGGTCGGGAGGAGCTTCCGTTTTCTATCAAGGTGGAAGAAAATGGGGAGATCAAATATTATGAGGCGAAAGCCGTGATCGATTCTTCTGGAACCTGGAACCAGCCCAATCCAATCGGATCCGGCGGAGTGTATGCTGAAGGGGAAGAAGAAATGAGTGATCACATTGTCTATGGCATTCCGAATGTGAAAAACGGAGCATTGGAAAGATACAAAAACAAAAATGTGGTAGTGGTTGGCGGTGGACACTCGGCAATCAACGCACTTCTTGATCTTGCTGACGTCCAGGAGGAATTTCCTGATACCCAGCTTAACTGGGTCTTAAGAAAAGACAACATGGAACTTGTGTATGGTGGCAAGGAAGATGATGCTTTGGAAGCAAGGGGTGCACTTGGCATTCGCATTGAGAAATTGGTCAACAGTGGAAAGCTCAATGTTTATACACCTTTCCGTATCCTCAAACTAGAAGAGAACGGAAATGGAAAGATTGACATCCAAGGAAAATTAAGAGATGAAAAAGGGGTGATTGGTAATGTAGATGAAATCATCAGCAACACCGGATCAAGACCGAACCTTGATATGATCAGAGAGATCCGAATAGATCTGGATGCATCATTGGAGTCCGTCTTTGATTTAGCTGAACTCATTGACCCGAACGTCCATAGTTGTGGAACGGTAAGGCCTCATGGTGAAAAAGAACTCAGACACCCGGAGCAGGATTTCTACATCGTCGGATCGAAGAGTTACGGTCGGGCACCAACCTTTTTAATGGCTACGGGTTATGAACAGGTTCGCTCCATTGTGGCCTATCTTGATGGTGATAAAGAAGCGGCTCTACGTGTAGAACTTGACCTACCACAGACAGGGGTATGTAGTTCCAATCTTAATCTTGGAGATTCTGCAGGTGGCGGATGCTGCGGACCTGCAGTAGAAGAGACTGTAGGAGCTGAAGTTGAAGTTGGTGCTGCAGCTTCGTGCTGTAGTTAATAAAAAGTAAAGACATCACGTAGTGTTGTTAAGTAGAGCTCTTCCAGTGTTCAAAACAGAGAGCCTTCCGTTTAGGGGGGCTTTGATCTCTAGTGGCGTAATGGCTTTTTCAGGTCTAGGTGACGCCCTGCTGTATCCCGTGCTGCCAATCTATGGCGAGAGCATGGGATTCTCGGTTTTCTTTATCGGAGTGCTATTATCGGTGAACCGATTCGTCCGAATTCTGGCCAATACCCCTATTGCCAATGTTGTGAACCGACTCGGAATGAAACGTGTGTTGATCATCTCCTCTATCGTGGCTGTGGTAACCACGGTCTTTTATGGTCTCAAGCTCGGTGCAGTGGTTTTTCTGCTTGCCAGAATTGCCTGGGGACTGAGCTACTCGGGACTCAAAATTGCAACACTCAACTATGCTGCCGGTACAAAGAACAAGTCCGGACTGGCTTTCGGAATGTCGAAAAGCATCAAGACCATGGGAGCATTTTTCGCTCTTTACATCGGCCCTATTTTCATTGACTCATTTGGCATCGAAAATGGTTTGTTCATGATTGCCCTGATAAGTTCAGCAGGGATTGTCCTGGCGCTAATGCTGCCACCCCATGAGGAGGAACAGGCGAAAACAAAAGTCAAGACAAGGAAAACCTTCTCTCCCAGCCCGATCAATTTGCTGGTCTTCATTCTCTCAATAAGCATAGATGGAATTTTGGTGGTTGCTTTAGCCAACCTTTTGGGACAATATTATTCTGATGCGGGAGCCTTGCTCATCGGGGTGTCCTTTTATCTGCTATTGAAAAGGCTTTTTGTTCTGGTTTTTTCCTTCGTCAGCGGCTTTTTGACCTTACGAATATCAGTGTTGAAATTGTTCAATACCGCGGTAGCATTTTGTATCGTCGGTACGTTTCTCATAGCGCTTGATTATGCAGTTATCGGGATTGTATTGGCGTTTTTGTTTAACACATTTATAGTAACCTTTTCGCCGCTGATTGCCATTCAGGCACAGGATGATAATGAAAATTCGTTGCAGGCAATTTCAGGAATAAGTACATGGTGGGACTTTGGTGCAGCAACCGGAGCCTTTATCGGAATATACTTTGTTGAACTATTGGGATCTCAGTATTTGTTCCTAATATCATCAGGCACAATGGTGGCTTTATTTGTAAATTTCCTTTTGAAGAATGCAAACACAAGTAGAACAGTTATATAACCCGCTCTTACTTTACGTAAAAAACAGAATTAATAACAAGGAGGATGCGGAGGACATTACCCAGGAGGTGTTCTATAAGCTCTCCAAATCCAGCAATGGTGAGGTTGACAATCTCAAGAGTTGGGTTTATACGATAGCAAAAAATACCATTACGGACTACTACCGTAAGAACAAAGTCCACATGGTAGATGTCGAGAACCGTCCAATTTTCGAGGAGTTGGAAGAAGAGAGTGCAGCAAAGGAACTTAGCAACTGTATCACAACGTATGTTGGAATGCTATCTGATGAGTATCGCTCGATCATGACTCTTTCAGAGCTGGAACATGTACCGCAGAAGGAAATCGCAGAGAGGCTTAATATGAATTATGTCACGGTGCGTTCCAAAATTCAAAGGGGTCGTAAAAAACTCAAGGATATGTTCTCCGAGTGTTGCACGATCATACAAGGTGGCAAGGGCAGCATACTCGAATACATCTCTAAAGAAGATTGGGATGAAGGTAATTGCAGCTCCTGCAACTAATCCAGTCCTCTGCCGCGATTTTTTATTTCTACACTTGACAGGACTAAATATACCAGGGCCAGACATACAACTACGGAAATTAATGAATCCTTGAAGGAGGCTATTGCTTTCGAGTAGTTTTAGAAGAAGTGAAAAAATTCAATTTTTTCTGCATCATTATCTAAGTCCTTCGTCTTAGGTGGCGAAAAACTAACGATAAATAAATTTCGAAGACATGAAACTAAAATTAAAAGCTCTTTTGATCACACTTCCTTTATTGTTTTTTGGACTAATCAGTACACACCGTGTGAATGCTCAGGAAGCTGAGAAAAAGACTGAGACAGCAGGATGTAAGCCATCGAGTTGCCGGGGCGCAAAAACAAAATTCGGCGAAGCAAAAGTGATTACAAATGTTCGTGAAAGCCTTATAGCGCTTAAGACAGGCATGGAGAAATCAACCAATCCTTCTTTTGATTCCAGGGCATATGATATCGGAAACATTGTTGGAGACACAGATGAAGAGAGCCTGGCAATCATAGTGAGAGAAGTGAAACTCATTGAAACAGAATTTAGCACGAAGTTGAACCGTCAATTTGAAGAATTTCTGCTCCCGGATAACAAGGCAAAGCAGGTTAAATACCTGGCTGGCAGAATAGAAGAGCTACAAAACCTTCTATAATTCGAATTGATTTATTTATACATGAGATCCCCAACCTGGTTGGGGATCTCTATTCATACGCAATTCATTGATGATCAAAAAACTAGTCAGTCTGTCCATAGCTGTCAGTTTTAGTGTTTTGTTGGTAACAGGAATTTTGTCCTATTTCCAGCCATACGCCAGAACAACCGCAACCCTACATACCGTATTTGGTCTATTGTTTGCCCTGGGCGCACTATTTCACTTACGGAATAATTTCAAATCATTGGTGCGCTATTCAAAAAGCAGGATAATATCTATCATTTTACTGGTCGGCGCCACCTTCTTTATCAGTGCCTATCTACAAAAGGCCCCATTTAAAAACATGATGGATTTTGGGGCACAACTAAAGGCAACCGAGGGTAGAGAGTTGAATTTCTCAGAATATGAAGTTATTGCTGTAAACACAGAAAATGATATCTACCTGAACATTGATTTATTGCGTGCAAAACATTACTGGCATCCTCAAATTGCCATTTGGGTAGAAGATACGAAGGGGAATTATGTAGAAACCCTGTTTGTCACTCAAGCCACAGCGAAAGGCATATTCTTTGGTGGCCGAAGTAAAGAAAACTTTAAGCAGTTCGACATAGAGAAAGACGGCACCGGTGAATACAGACGAGTTGATGCACTGCCCGTATGGTCGCACAAAAGGGGAATTCGGTATCCGGATGGTATGTATGTCCCGACAAGAGAAGATCCGCTTCCCGATGGGATCAGTGGAGCTACATTAAGCGACAATTTTCACATGAATACTTCAGCTAAGTACGCTTCAAAATTTAACCTTAGAATAGAGATCAATGTGGCATTTGATGACAATGAATATTACTCTGAATTTGACTTTCCGGATGATGACGTTTTTCACAGCGGTACGGGTCAGCTTGGTCAACCATCGATCATATTCGAATCCACAATTGATATGAATGACAACAAGGATTACTACCTGATGGAATTAGTTGGTCATGGTCATCATTCGGGACAAAGTGGGGAACTTTATGACGATCTCTCCACACTGACAACTGCACTTGAGCTTGTGGAACGAATAGTTGTTGGTGTCAAATGACACAAAGATTCGCTTGGCTGGTATTTTTTTATTTAGTCGTTTCATGTTCTAATAAGCGGCCGGAACAGGATGACGAGTTATCCAGAAGAGATTTTAGACTGGCGACCCTGGAAGGGAAGCCTATTTCAGATGAGACTTTAAATGGTAAGATACTCATCCTCAACATATGGGCAACCTGGTGTAAGCCATGTATAGATGAAATACCAGACCTGGTGAAACTAGGTGAAAAATTGCCAGAAGATTATATCTTATTGGTTGCCTCTAACGAAGCCCCGAAAAAGATTGATCGATTTATTGATCGTTATGGTTTTGATCTTGAGTTCATTCGACTTAAAAGTGACCCCGAAGCTCTTGGTGTAGATCTGTTTCCGACAACTTATATCTTCAACGAAAAGGGTAAATTGATAGAAATTGTGAAGGGCACCAGGGATTGGGACAGTGAGGAAATGATTCAATTTCTTGAGAGAGTTTTATAATCGCTTCGTTTGTGAGACTAATTTCTAGGATTCTACTTCCCCGATCGGATCAATTGTTGCTGTTTCAACCATTAACATAACTGTTTTCTTCGGTGCCCTTGGGCGATGAAGAACTCCCTTTGAAATTGTTGTACCTTGGTTGGGGTTGAGCTCGATTGTTTTGTCTTCCAAATCAATAAAAAGTTTACCACTCAAGACGAAAAAGAATTCATCATCTTCATCATGTTTATGCCAATGATACTCCCCTTCAACGATTCCTATCCTGGCGACACTATCATTTATTTTAGTTAGTGTCTGGTTGAACCACTTATCATCGCACTCATCAATAATTGCTTGGATATCTATCAATTCATGATGTTTAAACCTGATATCCATTTGCTGGTTGTAATCAAATTTTTCCATATCATTCGTTTTGTGAGATTATCTCAAAGATCAAGTAATTCGTCAAGATCATAATTAATGTCCTCGATGCGACCCTCAATAGCCTTCTTCGCATCGTAAATCCCTTGATTGTATAAATCAGGTCCAACAGATTCCAGAAAGAAGTTGAGCAAGTGGTCTGCTGCAATGTTTCCAATTTCTTCCCCTCGCTCCTTTTCAAAAAAATGAATGAGTCTCTCGATTGCCTCTCTCCTTTTTTCTTCCGTTAGTCTATCCCATTTACGTATTGTCATATTCTATTATCTGTCCGTCTCAAAGTAAATATCCTGATTTTGTAACACTAAATAAATAGCATCATGATTACTTTCGATCCCTTTGGGATTTTCAAATCCATTCCATTTGTCCACCAGGCATCTATGTGACTCAGCCCGGGTGTAGTTTCCAAACTACACTTTTATATAAGGTGCAGCACTTCACCCATTTAACCGGTCGTTCGTCAATCCAGGTGTACCAATCCATCAGAGGTAATTAACTCATCATCAAATACAATCTCTGGCTTATAAAGGACTGCATCTACATGAACTTGAGAATCTACGCTTTGACCGTAGTAAATACCGTTTCCAAACGCAATATGCATTGTACCTAAAGCTTTCTTTTCTTCCTCAAAATCACCATTTAAATGAGCATTTGGATTGAGTCCAATGCCTATTTCTGCTATATTTCTGCTATTCTTCACTGTGTTAAACATTTCATCAAGTTTTTCAATCACCTTTTGGTCACCCTTGATGATCTCTTTAACTTCTCCTGACTCTACAAGAAGATGAATTGGTTCTGAGGGTTTTCCGAAGTAGCAAATTGGACCATCTAACACAAGTAAACCTGACATTGTCCCTTCAGTAGGCCCAACGGAAACCTCGCCATCTGCAAACGCCATACTTTGACCAGGTCTGGTTGCTTTTCCACATTCAATAATTGGTGAATTGCTTATCATTTCCGCAGTAAGATGAGTCCCGGCAGGGGTACTAATTTTACAGTTCTTTTTCCCTTTCCATTTTTCTGCTAGTTTTTTCCCCTGTTCATAAAGTAGATCATAGTTTGCATGCGCAGCACCACCAATAAAGTGATCAAATGAACGAAGAACCATCGAGCATTCTCTGAGCTTTTTTTGTTCAAGTAGTTCTTTCATCTTAGCGTTGTATACTGCCGCACCTGACGATCGAGTCATCCCTATATATACATCTGTTGATTCCATTGCAGAAGCAAGAACTTTAGTAATAGTTGTTGCTTTGTCTTTCTGACGGTCAGGTATCATTGCTACTGTAAATTCGGCACCTTGAGATTCAATAGCAGAAGTAAGTGCTCTTACCATCCTTGTGTCAGTTGACGGGTCAGTACAAATCAAGACTTCTTCATGAGCTTTCACCTCTAGAAGTGATTTTATTATTTTGATTGCAATCTTTTCAACAATCTTTATTTCATCCATAATTTCAAATACAATATCCTGGCTATTAAGACATCTTTTTACTCTTTATTTGAAGAACTTCGAGCACCTAAAGATCAAATTGAAAAGTGGATAATCAAAAAATATTTTCAGATTTAAAAGTCCTTGAACTTTCAAGTGTCCTGGCCGGACCTGCAGTTGGAATGTTTTTCTCAGAGCTGGGAGCTAAAGTTATCAAAGTTGAAAACATCAAAACAAAAGGTGATGTTACCAGAAGCTGGAAGATGGCTGGGGAGAATCCGGAATCCAATGAATCAGCTTACTATCATTCTGTTAACTGGAATAAAGAGGTTCATTTCCTTGACTTAACCAGTGAAAAGGACAGAAAGCAGGTTCACAGGTGGGTGGCGGAATCAGACATTGTTATAGCAAATTTCAAATATGGGTCCGCTGAAAAGTTAGAAATGGACTATGAGACACTTAGTCAAATAAATCCAGGTATCATTTACGGCTCTATTTCCGCCTATGGAAAGAATGATCCAAGACCAGGGTTCGATGTGTCCATGCAAGCTGAGACTGGTTGGGTTTATATGAATGGTGATCAAGATGGACCACCAACAAAAATGCCCGTTGCGTTGATCGATATTCTCGCCGCTCACCAATTAAAAGAAGGCCTTTTGGTGGCATTAATGAAGAGAAATAAAGATAGTAAGGGGTGTGAGGTCCATGTATCACTGTATAACTCAAGTATCAGTTCACTCGCTAACCAAGCTTCTAATTGGCTAAATCTTCACATGCTACCTAAGCGAATTGGGAGTCAACATCCAAATATTGCACCTTACGGTGATATTTTGAAAATGAGCGATGGAATGGATGTCATGCTCACGGCAGGAACTCAAAAACAATTTGAAGAATTATGCACAATCCTCAAAAAAGATCACTTAATTGATGAAGCATTATATGCTACAAATATCCAAAGAGTAATAAACAGGAAATCTCTTGTATCATTACTTCAGGATGCCGTTCGTAACCTGACATTTGAAGAGTTACATAAAGAAACCGCTAATATCGGATCGGTTATGGTACCGATTCAGAATTTGCAACAAGTGTTTCAGTCCTCTAAAGCAAAAGAGATGATCTTGTCACAGAAGGAAGCAGATGGAATGGAAAGCCTTAGAGTTGCAACAGTAGCTTTTGAAATCTATGATTAGAGAATACAACTATTCCCTTCTCACTTCAAACTCGACACTGTCCACTGCAAAAGCTGTGAAAATTCCTAACGCATTCGAAATATTCGAGGGGGGTTCATTGAGGTCTCTGGAATCCTGTTCCAGGTTTTCAAAGAGATCAACATACTCCCGATTTACCGAGTAGACCTTTGCTACGTGGGGTCCGTAAGTGTCTAATGCTACCGCTATAATTTCAAATGAGGTTTGTTCAGAAGGAGCACTTATAAACCTGAAAGATGACAGAAGATTAGCTGCTTCTTCCGGAACGCCTTCTGGCAAAATAGCATCAACTACTTCTACTTTATTCTCAATGACTACAAAGTATGACTGACCATCTCGGGGGTCCCACTCCAGGGTGATCCTCTCCTCTTCAAATAACGTTGCGATTTGGTTTCTCAACCCAAAGTTCAAGCTTAACTGAGGAACAATCAATACGTTCTTTGGGATGGTTAACCCCATAGGTGGACCAGGTACTATGGTTGATGAAGTCGCCTGGCGATCAGCAACCACGATATCAATAGCGTATTCCTCATTATTCAAAATCAAGAGATCATTGTCTGCATACTCATAAAGACCTGAGTTGGAATTATAGATCAAGGGAAAAGAACTCGCCCCACGCTTGATGGTAACCAAAGCATCCGGTATTGCTTCTGATGTAACTTCCTCGCTATCTATGGGAGAAATGGCTTTTATCTTTATGTTGTTAACCCTCTCATTTGCCACAATGAAACCTTCCACCACAAAGTTTTCTGACTCGACTTTCACTTCTTCAGAGCAACCGGAGATGGTAATTAGCGTAACAAACAGGATCACTATTTTTATCTGATTCATAATTCTTAAAAGTTGATTGAAAATGAGAAGTTTGGGGTAAATCCCAAGTAAGTGACATTGCTTACCAGGACGGGTTCCTGGGTGAAATCATATTCGATGTACCATACATTTTGTCGTCCATAGAGGTTGAATAGCGAGATGCCGAAATTTGCATCTGTTTTACCAATCATAAACTTGTGGTTTGCTGAGATGTCCAGACGATGATAAGCAGGTAATCTTGACCCATTTTTGGCTCCTATCCCAATGTAGTTAAAGGTTCGGCCATCGAGTAGTTCTATACTATACTGACCTTCAGGTTCTGAAAATGGCTTGCCTGATCCATACACAAAAGTTGATGAGAAGTTCCAATTTCCTACGCCATAGCTATGGACCATTTTGAATTCATGGAGTTGGTCATGAAGTGCCGGAAACTCTTCTCCTTCATTAAATGCTTCAAAAGTATTCCTGATGCTTCCTAGTGTATATGAGGCCCACCCCGTGTATTTCCCTTGCTTCTTTTGAACCAGGAACTCTATTCCTTTTGCAATCCCATCACCAGTAAAAAATAATTCATCAGCCTCGATTTCATCCCCTCGTCTAAATCTCAACGAAAACTCGGATAGACCTGAAAGGTCCTTGTGATACCCTTCTACGTCAAATAACCAGTTATCAATTTCATAGCTGGCACCAAGAACATAGTGTTGTGCACTGCTGACATTGACCAGGTCTCCATCTGCAAGCAACCAGAACTCCCTCGAGCCTTCACTAATGTTTTCGTTGATAATCCGGTTAACAAATTGGTAATGCTTTCCAATGGCACCCTTCAGCTTCCATTTTGGTGCTAACTGATAGCTTATATTGAATCTTGGCTCAAAAAGAGGCTTGTCTTTAAATTCATAATTGGATAACCTGAACCCTGTGGTAACAGTTAGCTTGTCACCAAATTTTCGCTCATTTGATAGATAGATAGAGCTATACCGGGCTTCCTGCTGTCTTTCAAGAATAACCAGGGTATCATTCCTGATATTACTATAATCAACTTCAGTCCGAGTGAAAGAAACTCCAAAATCAGTCTTAGCCCTGGACGATCTTTGCCACTCAAAATCTGCTCTGATCGAAAAGTCAATTACACTATTGTCCTCGAAACTTTGTTGGCTCCCGGAGAAAACCAAAGAGTCACTATTAATTATATCAAGTTGAGCATCACGATCAAATTTGCTGAAATATTCTGAGCCTGCTATCAGTAAATTCGAATACAATTTTGAGTTCCATTGTCGGGACCACTTGGTAGAAATACCTCTGTTTCCCCAATCGGTGGTCTCTTCAAGGTTGAAGGCGATCTCTCCATCCGGAACCTGATTCGTTTGTATTGCCCTGCTTAGTTGCCTTGATTCATCTAAAAAGTCTTGTCCATTGTAAAGGCTTAAGGTGATCATGTCCTTATCAGACGGACGATATGAGAGTTTACTATTCCAGTCATAGAAATAAAAACTTGGCTCAACTACCGAAAGGTTGGCCTGATCTAAGTTGGAGTTGTTAAAACCCGAATCACCAATAAGGTTATCTGAAATGCTCTCAAACAAACCACTTTGAATAACATCTGTGTATGATCTTCTACCGGCAATCAGAAAGGAAAAGTTTTTTGCGATAGGTAATTCCACGTATGCATTAACACTTAACAGATTGATACTCGCACTACCTTGTATTTTCTCAAAACTTCCAATCTTTCCGGTCATATCAACCACACTTGATGTTCGACCGCCATACCTGGAAGGAAAAGCTCCCTTAAAAAGTTGTACATCTTTAACTGCATTCGTATTGAATGCACTAAAAAATCCGAAGAAATGATCGACCTTATAGACCGTCATTCCATCCAACAATACCAGGTTCTGATCAGGTGTACCACCCCTTACAAATAATCCTGAGGAACTTTCGTTGGTACCGCTAACACCCGGGAGGAGTTGAAGCGACCTGAAAATATCTGTTTCACCAACATTTGGTAAAAGAGCCAATTGTTTTGTTGAAATGGTTGTCGCACTTATTCCGGATGATGCATCAAGTACCTTATAGGAATTAGCTGTTACCACGACTTCTTCTAGCTCGGAACTGATTGGTTTTAGAGACACTTTCAGAAACCTTGAAAGATCAACAGTATCGAGTCTGATTAGCTTGGATTGAAAGCCTACATAACTTATCTCAATAACAACTTCTTTAGAATCAATGTTGAGTAAAGAGAAATAGCCATCCAGGTTGGTTGTGGTACCATTGGTGGTTCCTTTGATCAAAACTGTAGCAAAGGGCAATGTCTCTCCTGAACCATATTCGACAACTTGTCCCGAAACCTCATCTTGCGCACGTGTCAGTAGTGTACACAGAACAAGTCCGATCGCAAGGCTCTTCCTAACTGGTATATTCATATTCATTTATCACATTAAAACCAATTGCAAGATTGAATCAATTTGATCCTGACCATCCTGTGATTTTCAGTGAAGCTGACAAATTGGGGTGTGAACTTTCGGACGATGGGTTATCAATTTTTTGAATCGATCCCTGCTAAAGCTGAATTAATTCAAGGTCAGGCTGCACTATTCATTAGTGAACTTTCAACAAGCTAGTGGCAAATTCGACAACTTTGTTTCAGAGAATGCCCTCAATCCATGAAAAACAAGTACAAGATATCGATCAGCGTCTCACTTGCCCTTACATTGTTCTTTATACTTCCATGGATTTCAATATTTGACCAGGCACAGCAATTCCAACAAGCAATTCCCGGGGAAATTGCCAGGAAAAGACTTCTGTTTTTAGCGATATCAGTTTTCATTGGCTCACTGATATTTTTCCAATTCAACTTCTATTGGAAATCTGCCAGGCTTGTGAAAAACGCATTGGTCTCGAGCCTGAGCCAGTTTCTCATCAATCTATTGCTAATCATCCTGATATCCGGATTTTTCTATAGAGTGTCCATTCGACTTCTGGATATTGATCCGGAAACATCATTTGTCTCTTTATATCTGATTAGAAACCTTGGAATTTCTGTAATCACTATTCTTGTGGCTTACGCGTATTCAGCGGCTGAAAAATCAAAATTGGATAGGATCAACCTTTTGACACTAAAAAATCAAAAGATGGAAACAGAGCTAAGTGCTTTGAAGGCACAGGTTGATCCGCATTTTTTGTTTAATAGCCTAAACTCACTCACAGGTGTGATACGAGAAAATCAGAAAGAAGCAGTAAAATTCGTTGGACATCTTTCTGAAACGATGAGATATACACTTGATCACAAGGACACTAATTTGGTGACTCTCAGGCAAGAGATCGAGTATTTAAAGTCTTATGAATTCATGATGAAAATCCGGTTCGGTGACGGTTTCAAAATTGACAATCAAATTGAAAATGGAGATTTGGATAAAAGACTTCCGCAATTTGCCCTTCAACTACTTGTCGAGAATGCAATCAAACACAACAAGGTTTCAAAAAAGAACCCACTTGTAATTCGGATTTCGACGGACAGTGAAAAGCTGAAGGTTTGTAACAATTTACAACCCAAAACCACTGTCTCAGGAGGATACGGTCTCGGCTTATCGAATCTTTCAAAAAGATATGAACTGTTGAAAATGGATCCAATTGAAATTGATAAATCCCATGAGGAGTTCACAGTAACACTAAGCCTATTATGAAAGAAATGAATGTAATCATAGTCGAAGATGAATCCGGAGCAGCAAATAACTTAAAGTATTTGCTAGCAGATGTTGTGCCACAGGCCAGGATCGTTACCATGCTAACCAGCATCGAAGAGGCGGTAGAGTGGCTGGAAGGAAACGAAGAGCCGGATTTGGGCTTTTTTGATATTCAATTGGAAGATGGGCTGTCATTCGAAATATTTAAACAGGTCACCGTAAACTTCCCGGTGATATTCACCACTGCGTTTGATCCATATGCAATTGAAGCATTCAAAGTGAATAGTATTGATTATCTGCTTAAACCAAT
>JANQEC010000344.1 GCA_028278585.1 Cyclobacteriaceae bacterium
TGGTTTTGTGACACAGTTAGATATGAAAGAGTTAAAGTGTGGAGTTCAGCTATTTAAAAATGAATATTAAAGTTTCAACTTCCACATCCCTTTAAAATATAACCACATCATCTTTAGCTTGGATCCGCCTTTTTTCCTTCCCATCTCCATCGCATCCCATAATTCTTCGGGAATTGCTTCGAGCATGTTAAACTCTCCGGCTCCTTTCAGCCACTCTCCCCCATCAATGGTGATCACCTCCCCATTGACGTAGGATGAGTAATCTGAAACCAGGTAAGCAGCGAGGTTGGCCAGCTCCTGGTGGTCCCCTACTCTACCAAGTGGAACCTTCTTGGCAGGATCATATTTTTTCTTTAAGTCTCCGGGTAAAAGTCTGTCCCAGGCTCCTTCCGTTGGAAATGGCCCGGGAGCAATGGCATTGCTTCGAATGCCGTATTTAGCCCACTCTACAGCCAATGAGCGCGTCATGGCCAACACACCGCTTTTTGCACAAGCTGAAGGCACAACATACCCCGAACCGGTCCATGCATACGTGGTGACGATATTCAAAATGGTACCTGCCTTTTCATTATCAATCCAATCCTTGCCCATCGCCAACGTGAAATTGTAGCTCCCTCTCAATACGATATCTACTACCGTATCAAAAGCGCGATGTGATAAGCGTTCCGTCGGGCTTATGAAATTCCCTGCAGCATTATTGAGCAATACATTTACGCTTCCAAATTTTTCCTTTGCTTGTTTGATGACATTTTCCACCTGTTCGTACTCACGCACATCGCACGCCGTACACAGTACCTCACCTCCTGATTTCCCTTTAATTTCCTCTGCCGTTTTTTCCAGCACTTCAATTTTTCTACTGGTTATTACCAGGTTAGCCCCCAATTCTGAGAAATAACTTCCCATTGACTTTCCCAGTCCTGTGCCGCCACCAGTTACAATTATTGTCTTCCCTTTTAAAGAGTCCGGGCTGAGCATTCCTGATGTATGATCCATAGGTATATTTTTTTAGCAAGATATGATTTGAAAGACAGGGACAAAAAAAAAGACCGACTTTTTCAAGTGGCCTTTCCATTCATGCGTGGTGATTAGAACGGTGATTAAATTTTACAGGTTAAAGGTAGAGGAAGCAAATATCCGTGTCAATACCCATTTTAGGGTATTTTACTATCTCATCGATACTTGAAAATAACATGACACAGTGGTAAAAACCCTTCTAGAAGGTTGAGGAACAAATTTTCAGATTCATTTAACCACATTTCACAACATTCAGTAACCTTTTATCATTTCCGTAGTACTTTCTGAAGCTGGGTGCAACTCACACCCAATTTTTTGGTCTTTAACTCAAACTCAAACCTTTCAAGGACATGCTTCGCAACTTCTTCATTATTACACTTCGTAACCTCAAGAAAAACGGTCTCTACTCCTCCATCAACATATCCGGACTTTCAATTGGCATTGTTTGCAGTGTACTCATACTTCTATGGGTTGCTGATGAAGTGTCTTTTGACAAATTCATTCCCAAATCCGATCGACTCTACCAGGTGTGGGTGAGTGCGGATTTTGATGGAAGAGTCAATAATTGGAGGTCCGTCCCGCTCCCCACATATGATGCAATGAAAACAGCTGATTCTAACATCAAAAACTCCGTTGTAACCGGCTGGGGAGCGGACCGGTTGATTACATATGAAGATGTCAGGATCATTAAGCCAGGATATTATGTGAGTGAAGAATTCCTGGACATGTTTGAGTTCCCAATGGTCTCTGGATCGCCAGATCTAGCCTTAGATGATCCAATGTCCATTGTCATATCTGAATCGCTTGCCAAGATCTTATTTGGTGATGAGGATCCCATGGGGAAAATGGTGCGAATGGAAGATGAAGGCACACTGCAGGTGACAGGTGTGGTGAAGGATGTACCCAAAAACTCCACCTTTCAATTTGACTACCTCGCCACATGGAAATACCGGGAATCAGTCAATGAATGGGTAGTTAGAAACAGAACAAATTGGGGCAACTACTCCTTCCAGATTTTTATCGAACTAAATGATTCCGGTAACGAGTTAGATGTTGAAGCCGCCATTGAAAACATGTTGACAGAAAAAGGTGAGGATGATATTCCCAGAAGATTCTGGCTCCACCCAATGGAACGATGGAGGCTGTATTCCAATTTTGATGATAAAGGACAGGAAAGTGGTGGCATGAGCGACTATGTTCAGCTATTTACTGCCATAGCCATGTTTATTCTCATCATAGCCTGCATTAATTTTATGAACCTTGCAACTGCCAGGTCGGAGAAAAGAGCAAGAGAAGTTGGTATCCGTAAAAGTTTGGGCTCTAAGAGACGGGAATTGATAGCGCAGTTTATAGGAGAATCCATCATTATAGCCGGAATCGCCTTTAGTATTGCCGTTATTCTTACCGAAGTTGCTTTGCCATTTTACAATGATCTTGTTGACAAAAAACTATTCATTGATTATTTATCGCCTACTTTTTGGTTGATCTCTCTTGGTGGGATTCTATTGGTTGGGGTCATTTCCGGAAGCTATCCTGCATTCTTCTTATCTTCTTTTAAACCAATCACAACACTTAAGGGATCAGTTAGTGTAGGTAAAAGCGGAGCGACTCCTCGTAAAGTACTTGTTATCCTCCAATTCCTCTTTTCCATTTTGCTTCTGATCAGCACGGTGGTGATTGTTCAGCAAATCAATCTGGTAAAGAACAGGGACCTTGGTTATGACCAGGAAAATCTGATCTCTGTTGAACTAACCAATGACATTCGTGAAAACTATGATGTTTTGAAGCAGGATCTCCTACAATCAGGAGCTGTTAATTCTGTTACACGTTCCAATAGTAAAATCACTCAAATCAATTCAAACAATTTTCTGGGTTGGCCCGGAAAACCAGAGACCGAGCGTGTGATTTTCACCACCATTACAGCAGAATATGATTATGCCAAAACCATGGGCATTGATGTATTGCATGGACGAGATTTCTCCAAGGAATTTGCAAGTGATTCAGATGCCATTGTGATCAACAGGGCGGCACTGGAATTAATGCAATTGGAGGACCCTATTGGGACGAACCTTGACCTATGGAGTGAAAAACGTAACCTGGTTGGCGTAATAGAAAACTCTTTAATGGGTTCTCCTTATGAACCCGTAAAGCCCATGTTTATAATTCTTGATGACTGGGGTGGATATGTTTCTGTTCGTCTGAATAAAACAAACGACCTTCAAGCTTCGCTAGCGACTATTGAAGACATTTTCAATGTACACAATCCCGCATATCCATTTGAATACGCCTTCGCAGATGTCGATTTTCAACGAAAATTCACGACCATTTCATTGACCAAAAAGCTTGCTAGCTTATTTGCCATACTTGCTTTCATCATTACCGGTCTGGGATTGTTTGGATTAGCTTCGTTTACTGCAGAACAACGTATCAAAGAGATCGGTATCAGGAAAGTGCTGGGAGCCACCATTTCAAGCTTGGTTGGATTGATGTCAAAAGAATTCACACGGTTGGTGATCATCTCTTTCGTACTGGCGGCACCACTTGCATGGTACTTGCTGAATCAATACCTGGATCGGTATACGATAAGGATCAACATTGCCTGGTGGATATTCCCGGTAGTCGGTGTTGTCGTCCTGATCTTTGCCCTGACGATTGTTTCCAACCAGGCCAGTCGTGCAGCAAAAGCCAATCCGGTCCAGTCGTTAAGGAATGAATAGGTTATTCTATAAAAAGAGATTTATGGCATAATCGAGGAGCCAATTCCTATTAGCTTCTCAATGTCTGGCGCGTAAGTACTTCCCATCTGGTAGCTCTCTCGTTGAACAGGTTTTCTAATGGAAAAATGGAGCGCCCGAATACCTGCATTCACCAACTCTTTTGCGTTGTCGGGGCTAACTCCACCTCCAGCCATGATTTGTATTCTTCCTTTTGCTACATCGACCAGCTGCTTGATTGTCTTAACACCATCAATAGCTGATGCCGCCTGGCCAGAAGTTAATAATCGATCAAATCCAAGTTTAATAAGTTGGTTTAATACCTTTTCTGGGTCTGCTGCTACATCAAAGGCTCTGTGAAAAGTGGTTTCCAATCCTAACGATTTACTCAATTGAACAAGCTCATTATTTGCTCTTTCATTCAATACTCTGTCATCCTGCAGTGCACCAAAAACCACTCCTTGCGCTTGCATTTTAGCCGACATCTCAATGTCGGCTTTCATAATGGATAATTCACCATCACTATAGAAAAAATCTCCTGATCTGGGTCGGATCAGCACATGAGTCTCAACAGAATCGAGTTGTGAACACTTTTCGATTAATCCCAAACTGGGAGTCAGCCCTCCAACTTCCAGCCCACTACAAAGCTCAATTCGTTTGACCTTTGCTTTCGAGGCAACCTCTGCTTCGGCCAATGATTCCACACAAACTTCCAGATCAAGCATCTTCTTAAAATTGAAATTCATAAAAACTGAAACCTAAGATCGAAATTCCAGTTCAGCTAAATTAGCATTTAGTAAAAATTGAATACAACATATGACTTCACACGAAATAGATTACAACATACAAGGCGATGACATGCAAGTTGTCACCATTCAACTTGACCCCAGTGAAACGGTCATTGCAGAAGCAGGCGCAATGAACTGGATGGATCGGGGGATCTCCTTCGAAGCAAAAATGGGAGATGGGTCCAATCCCGATAAAAGTATGTTTGGCAAATTATTGGATGTCGGAAAACGCGCTTTGACTGGTGAATCAATTTTCATGACTCATTTCACGAATACAGATGCTGGAAAAAAGGAAGTGGCATTTGCTGCCCCCTATCCAGGAAAAATTATTCCTGTTGATCTTTCTACGGTTGGTGGCGAGATCATGTGCCAGAAAGATGCATTTTTATGCGCAGCCAAAGGTACTGAAGTTACTATTGCTTTTACCAAGAGACTTGGAGCTGGATTTTTCGGAGGTGAAGGATTCATTCTTCAAAAATTAAGAGGAGATGGTCTCGCATTTCTTCATGCCGGTGGCACCATCGTTAAGAAAGAATTGAATAACGAAACCCTGCTGATCGATACGGGTTGTATTGTCGCATTCGATCATGGACTGGATTACAGCATCGAACGTGCTGGAAATCTAAAATCCATGTTTTTTGGCGGAGAAGGGTTATTCCTGGCTACTTTGCAAGGCACTGGTACCGTCTACCTCCAAAGTCTACCATTTTCAAGATTGGCAGATCGTGTCATTCAACATGCACCCAAAATAGGTGGGTCATCGAAAGGTGAAGGCTCAATACTTGGCGGATTAGGCCGGTTAATTGACGGGGATTAGCTTGATATATCAAATTCTTTACAACTAGTTAGATAAGGGTTTAAGTATTCTTTACCTGACTCGTGTTATAAAAAATAAAAATGATGACACGAATACCCTTTTATCTACATGCATGTTTCCTAATTCTATTACTCACTTCTTGTGGTAGCGATGAATCTGATGATTCTATGATGGAAGAAGGAGAAGAAATGATGGAAACGGACCTTGGAACCTGGACGTTTGGTCAAAACATTCTTACAGCCAGGAAAGAAATTGCAAATGCAACAGTCATCCATGAAAACAAAATTTATGTGCTGGGTGGCGTTGAAAGAAATGGCACTATTTCAGACAAGCTGGAAATCTACGATATTGATATGCAGGCCTGGGCTTCAGCTGCTCCCATTCCCAAGAATGTATGGCGTGCTTCTGCTGCAATTCAAAACGGGAAAATATACTTGTTTGGTGGCTATGAAAGTTTAAATCCATTCCCCTTCAGTCCATCAAATGAAGTCTTTGAATATGATATTTCCACCGACACCTGGGAACAAAAATCAAATATGCCAGTTCCAAGGGGAGCCAGTGCTGCTGTCGCGCTTGAAAATAAAATCCATTTGATTGGAGGAGCCAATAGTAGTGCACTTTCGAGACATGACATCTATGATCCTATCCTGGATCAGTGGGATACCGCTCCAGGCATGTCAGCAACAAGATCCGGTTTAACCGCCATTGCTGTGGAAAATAAAA
>JANQEC010000391.1 GCA_028278585.1 Cyclobacteriaceae bacterium
ATCATTGGCTTCCGTCCTTGCTGATCGATTTCAAGAAGGAATTTCCAAAAGTTGAGGTTGAAGTAATCCTGGACAACAGTTATGATGTCGAAGACCAGGTCTTGGATGGGAAAATTGATTTAGCGATTATCTGCGAAGTATCGGACCGACCAAAATTGAAATACCATGAGCTATTCCGCGATGAAGTATTTGCTCTGGTTCCTGCAGATCATCCATGGACAAAAAAGAAATATGTGGTGGCAGAAGATTTTGCTACAGAGAATGTAATCATTCACTCGTATCCTCTTGAATCTGTTTCCTTATTTCAACACTTACTTATTCCTGCTGGAGTTTCTCCAAAAAAGGTTACTCAGATCCAGGTAACAGATGCTGTAGTCGAGCTGGTTAAAGCAGGTATGGGGATCAAAGTGGTTGCAAGATGGATCATTGAACCTTATTTAAGAGACAATTCACTAGCCATCGTTCCTGTTACTAAAAATGGTATGCACAGACGCTGGTATGCGATAACCCTCGACCAGCAGGAAAACCCTCAATACCTTGAAAATTTCGTTTACCATTTACGATGCAACATAGGGGGACTGTGTTGCTGCACCTACGATCAATAAGAAAGTCGATACATTTAAGACGTCATTTCCGGAGTATCTTAGATGTTTGACGAAATCACAGCTTCAATTAACCAATATGCAAGGCTTTCTGAAGCCGAAATAGAGGATTTTCTAAGTAGGTTACAACAGCTCCGCTTTAGGAAAAATGAGGTTTTACTAAAGAAGGGAGAAACATGTATGGCTTTCTGCTTCGTGAGAAATGGAAGCTTTCGTACATACTATTTATCAGAAAACCATGAACAGGTCACACTGAACCTATTCACCAATAATGATTGGATACTCGATCACAAAAGTTTTACTGCACAAAAACCCTCTGAAAACTTCATTGAAGCATGTGAAGAAAGTGAAGTTTTTGCCATTACTATACATCACTTACATGATCTTATCGGAAAATCTCAGGCATACTTTGGATTGGGTCGGATTTTAGAGACAGGTCTCAATAACTATCATATGAATAAAATCTCACCTGAAGATAAATACCTGGCTTTGTTGAAGGACCGACCCGACCTGCTCCAAAAATTCCCCTTAAAATACATTGCTTCCTACCTCGGAATTACCCCAGAAACACTAAGTAGGGTTCGAAGAAAAATAATCTGATTTCTTGATTTCGATCAAGTGCTCCTGCTCACTTCTCCCTCTATGTTTGCCCCAGACTAATACACCAAAAACAATGAAAAGTAATTTTGAGAAAAGTGCCGGCATATCCCTGATCATCGGATTATTCTTAATGATAGTCACAATGGTCCTTCATCCAGTTGGTGGAGATTTTAATCACTTATTGAGTATTGTTACCATCGGTGTTATCTCCCACTCCATTGCAATAGTTTCTATTCCCTTTGCAGCTTATGGATATTGGGGCATCACACATCGCCTGGATGCGGATACTTTTTTTGCACGAGTAGCTTTTTCGTTCATGTTCTTTGGCTTGGTTGCCGTGATGTTAGCTGCTGCTTTAAATGGGTTAATCCTTACCGGGTTTATCCAACGATACGCTGAAGCATCTCCGGAAGTGATTGACTCCATAAAACCAATTATACGCTATAATATGGTATTTAATCATGCCTTTGATTTCATCTATATCGGTGCTGTATGTATATCAACACTCTTCTGGTCGATAGCTATTTTACGAACGAGAGCTTTTCCAGTATGGCTGGGTTATGTTGGCGTTGTCCTTGGTGTCACGGCAATATCGCTATTGTTTGCTGGTTTTGTTTTTTTAGATCTTCATGGCTTTCGATTGTTCATTTTTGGTACTGTTGCCTGGACAGGCATCACAGGATTTCATCTAACAAAAAAACAATAGATCGAAATTCGATGTATTATTGATGCATGAACATTGAACTAAGGTTTCTTGATGCAAACGATGCTGGGATATATCGAGAAGTACGATTAAGTAGTTACAAAAACGATCCGTTTGCATTCAGTGAGAGCTATAAAGATGAAAAGAAAAGAACACACATCGATTTTGAATCGGAACTTGAAATTCTGGGAGCACCACCAGAATGGTTTGTTCTAGGAGCTTTTCTAGGGCACGAGTTAGCCGGCTTTGTGAAATTCCGGAGAGATCAGCGGTCAAAAGGGCGGCATAAATCCATGATACATGCCATGTATGTTGATCGTAACCACAGAGGTTTGAACATCGGCAAAAAACTCATAGATGAGTTGATCGCTATAACCCAGAAACTGGATGGGTTAGAGCAAATTCATCTTTGGGTTTTACATTCGGATCAATCGATATCAGCTTCAGGCTTTTATAAGAAATGTGGGTTCATAAGCCAGGGTCCACATGTCTTGAAAGACCTCAAGATTGGTGATCAATACATTGATGCTGAATACATGGTCATGTACCTTCAGGGTTGATCTCGTTCCAATTGTCTTAATAATGTAAGTGAATAATTGAGTAACTTCAATTATGGAGCCATCATTAAATTCCTGGACCATTTTCTTTCTTATTGCTGCTGTGCAAGGATTATTCCTGGCCTGTATGATCTTCCTGAGAAAATCCAGGGTGAATAATTTACTTGGCTTTTTGATCCTCTCTTTTAGCCTTTGTCTTATTTACTATGTGGGTTTCTGGACCAATTATAACTCCTTACTGCCACCTCACCTCCAAGTACTTGGAGGCTTGACTTACTCCTTTGGCCCACTCCTTTATTTTTATGTCAGATCAAGCAGAAAAGTTGTTCATTTCAATGGTTATCATTTCATCCCGTTATTGCTGTACATCGTATATTTTTACTGTTGGCCGCTCTACCCGCAAGAGCTAATACCAACATTTCAGGCCATCCAATCGGTCCTTCAAAATATTCATTTAGCCGTGTACACTGCTTTGATCTTTCAATTCACGTATACGAACAAAGGATTTTCGAACGGAGCGCTCAGGCTTTATCAATGGAGAAAAAAAGTGTCGTGGGCGTTTCTGGGATACAGTCTTTCATTCATTACCTATTTTATCCTGGTCTGGACAGGAACTCTGAAAATTGAATATGATTACATGATCTCAGTGATGTCCGCCTTCTTTATTTATTTTATTGGATATCATGGATTCCAGAGACAGGAAGTTTTCAAAATGTATGAAAATGGCCGATACGAAAGATCGGCTCTAAACACTGTCGCCTCTTCCGCCATACTTGACACGTTGAGGAATCACATGAAAGTAAATAGACCATACCTTGACAGTTCACTCCGACTTCAGGATCTGGCAGAAAACCTGAATATCTCCAACCACTACATTTCCCAGGTAATTAATGACCTGGATGGTAAGAACTTTGCCGATTTCATCAATGAGTATCGAATCGAAGAAGCCAAGCGACTCCTCCTGGGAGACGATCAAAAAAAGATCATTCATATTGCCTATGATTCCGGTTTTAACAACAAGGCCTCGTTTAACAATGCCTTCAAACGGTTCACAGGGATGGCACCTAGCGAATTTCGTGAAAGCCGGTCTGTACCAGCCTAGTCATAATCAGGTAAAATATCATCGGATTTAACCTACTATATAGTTGATGAACATAGCTTAATGCCTGTTTTTTGCCTAAACTCATACTAAATCAAAATGAAAAGATTACTACTACTCTTTACACTAATAGCAAGTCAACTTATGGCGCAGGATCTTAAAAAAACAGCATTGAACAGTTTCAATAACCAGAAATGGGAAGAGGCTGCCAAAAACTACCAGAAATATTTAAAAAAGAATGATGGTGATTCTTCAGACTGGTATAACCTGGCAATTGCTAAATCAAGACTTGAGGAATACGAAGATGCCATCAAATATTTCAAGGAAGCTAAAGAAAGAAATTATAACAAGCAGTTTATTTACTGGGGAATCAGCAAGTCCTACGCAATGATGAAGGACTTGACAAATATGCTAACGTCCCTCAATGAAGGTGCTGATGATGGGCTCGGAACTTATGCACTACTCCAATCCGATCCGGCCTTTTCAGATTACCAGGATACTGAAGAATTCAAGAAAATCTTGAAGAAGGTTGAACTAAATGCCTATCCGTGCCTGAGCAATGAAGATTACAGACACTTTGATTTCTGGCTGGGAGAATGGGATGTTTTTGTCAACGGCAACAAGGTTGGGGAAAACTCGATTACAATGGCCAAAGGAGGATGTGCCATTCATGAAAACTACACGACTGCCAGAAACTACGCAGGACAAAGCATCAATTTTTACGATCCGATCGATCAGAAATGGCATCAGCACTGGGTGGGTAGCGGTGGTGATACCTACAATTACCTGGAAACAAAAAGAGATGATGGCATGCTACAATTTGAAAGCAAATTCATGACACCATCCGGAAACATCACACTATCCAGACTGACATTTACCTTATTGGAAGACGGGACTGTGCGACAGCTTTTCGAGAGCTCATCTGATGAAGGAAAGACCTGGACTCCTGCTTTTGACGGAATCTACAAGAAAAGGGAATAATTCTAACAAGGAGTGTCAGGAGTCAAATCCTGACCGTGAAAATCAAATTTTTATTACATACTAAGGTAGCAAACGCCTGGTAACTAAGCACCAGGCTTTTTACATCAAAGCATCCTTTATCTTTGATATCTCGTTAAATCCAGATTCGTGATTTCAACAACCTTACCATCTGACCAGTCAAACAACGATGTGGTGCCAAAACTGACAGCTAATTCAGCCATCCATGCGCACACATCTGGTAAATACTATTTCCCTAAACATAAAACTCCTTATTTGCTGGTTACCAATCACCTGAATAAGGGGAATTATATACTTAATGATCGTTCAATTAGGATCTCAGATGGTTCTTTTTATTTTCTCAATGCCAGTGATGAGTTGGAAATGAGATTTGATCAACCGCTTCAAACATTGTTGATCCTTTTTGAAGAAAATTTTGTGAAAGATAGCTTCAGAGCTTTGAACCGTTCTGACAGAGACCTACTTGAAGATCCAAATGAAGAAAGTACCGAGCAGAGGATTCCAGCTGTACCATTTAGCATGAGCAAAAGCATCCTGAATTATATAGAAACGCTGCTGTTTCAAACTAACGACCAGGCAGAATTTGATGATCAACTTTTTCTGTTACTCGCCGAAGTTGCCTCATTAAGTAAGGATGCTGGATCTACGCTTAAGAAATTTGAGGTAGCTAAGAAATCCACTCAAGAAGAACTTTACCGAAGGATTTTTCGAGCCAAGGAGTTTATGCATGATCAGATTGGGGATGGCCTCACACTTGATCAAATTGCGAATGAAGTTGGTATGAACAAATTTCACTTACTTTCGAATTTCAAAAAAATGTTCAACACCACACCACATCAGTACCTTACTGAGTTGAGATTACAGAAAGCACTTGAACTTTTAAAAATGAAAAAACATAGTGTTTCACATGTATGTTTTTCTTTGGGTTTTGAAAGTGTTGGTTCATTTAGCAATCTCTTCAAAAGACGTTTCAACGTACGACCTTCTGATTTCTAAATCTCAAAGAAATTCCCAATTTTCAATAAATGATTAACTGACCATTGGTTGAGTTTTGCGCTATGAAGAATTTGCAAAACTTATTAATTGCAGCGATCTCTGTAGCAGGCTGCAACGCTATCCATGAAACGACAGTACCAGAATTCAAAGCTGAAAAAGTTGAGCGAACGGCTTCTTTCATGGTTAATCACAACATTGACGCTGTTTTTCTACTTTATGATGCCTTCGAAGAACGAAAATGGGAGGAAGGTTGGAATCCAAATCTCATCTATCCATCTGAAGAAATCATTGAAGAAGGAACCACATTCTGGACTCAAGGACACGGACATGAACCGTACTATCTGTGGCGAGTTTCAAAGTTTGAGCCAGAAAATTATTTGATCCAGTACCTTGTCTCAACGGTCAACAGGTATTGGACGGTTACGGTAAGTTGTCACGAACAAGCTAACAATTCAACATTAACTGAAGTGACTTATTCATTTATCAGCCTCAATCAGAAAGGAATTGAGCTAAACAAGCATGCATTAGACCGAATGTATTCCAGGGATTTACAAGATTGGAAAGAAGCGATCGACTATTATCTTGAAAATGGGAGGAGTTTACCTCGACATTAGGTATTACAAACCCCACCAAAAAACTTGTCGTATATGAACACATGACTTTTCTGGCCTTTTCATCAATTGCACTATGTTTTCTTTTAGCTTTCTTATTGATCAGCAAAAAAGGGAAAACACAGAGTGACTACATCCTGATTGCATGGCTAAGTGTCACAGCTGCAGAATTGGCCATTTTCCATATCGATTACTATTGGCTTTATCAGCAATACTCATGGCTTTTTGGGATCAAAGCAATATTTCCATTTCTCCATGCTCCTCTTATTGCGTTGTACACGCTTAGCATGATCAAAGGACGAAGACAAGCGTTCCATATTGTCCTCAACTTTCTTCCAGCGCTATTGTTTCTACTGTCACAGGTTCCATTCTGGCTTCAACCAGTAACCGAAAGAATTGAATTAATTGATCAAATAGCAGAAGGACGGATCATTGCTGATGCAAGTGAAATCATTGGCGTGTTTATTCTTGCCTATGTTGCAACTTACCTGGCTTTCAGTTTTCGCCTTACCCGAAATACGATCAAAAAAAGTGACAACCCAAACATTAAATGGCTGTATTTGCTACTCTCAAGCTATATCATTCTTTGGGTAGGTGTAGCTATTTCAGCAGCAATCGTCCTTTTCAAGGCACCGGAATATTATCAATTGGTAGCCGCAATTAGCCTTTTTGGTTTTACCATTTTCGTATGGCTAATAGCGATCATAGGGATAAAAGAAACCCAGCTATTTTATGGTCTCACAGAAAAGGTGGAACGTACGCTCAATATCAAAAAACGCTATGAAAAATCTGGTTTGAATGAGCAAGATGCCGAACACTACCTCCTAAGACTCAGGGAATACATCGAGCTTGAAAAGCCGTACCTGGATAGTCACCTAAGTTTGAAGAAAATGGCAGAAGAATTGGAGATTAGCGAAAATCATCTATCTCAAACCATCAACCAGAAACTGGATTGCAATTTCTTCGATCTGATTAATGAATACCGAATTGAAGAATTCAAAAACAAGGTGATCCAAAATGAATATGATTACCTGACCCTTTTTGCCATTGCTCAACAATGTGGATTCAATTCCAAATCAACCTTCAACATTGCTTTCAAAAAAATGACGGGTCTCACACCCTCTCAATACAAATCTCAGATTCGGGAATTAATACCTAATTAGTTCGTCCCTACCCGATCAAACCTTTTCGACCTGTTTATTAGGATCACCAGGCAAAGCCTCCCGTATGTTTGGAAAAAAGACTATGAAAAATCAGGTTCTCAAATCAATGGTGTTCATTCTAACATTATTAGTCGCGACGCAAATGCAGGCACAAGAAGATAAAGAACGCAAACGGGATGAAGCAATTATCAAGGCCAGAATTGATCAGTTTGTGGCGGATTTTAAATCAGGCAATGGCGAGGGTTTTGTCGACATCTTTTCGGACAGCTATTATGCTCCAGAAAAGAAAAAAGGAATAATTCAATCCATTCAGCAGATGGCTCAGACTTACACAATTGACTACCAGATCCAGGTAGATGAAATAAAAGTAGACCGGGATATGGCCTATGAAATAGGGTCGTACAAATCCACGCTAACACCAAAGGCTCAGGGTGAAATAATTCGTCAGGCCTACGATTTTCTTGATATCTGGGAAAGGGAAGAAGATGGAAAATGGCGAATAACAAGGGCAATAAAGACCAAGAAATAGCTCAATGGTAAAATGAAACATCCTAAAATTTCAGCTAAAAAAACCGGACTGACCTTAGGAATTTTTCTAGTCATCTATGGTCTGATCTATCGATATGGAGAATTGGATCGTTTTCCAGTAGCAGGTTGGATATTCTACCTGGCCATTCCCTTTTTCATGTATCGATGGTATCGGGTCGTTGATAAAACGGGACTTAACTTTAAAAACGCACTAAAGTGGACGACTACTCTTTCGCTGATCGGCAATTCAATTTACACCGGGTTTGTTTATGTGTTCAATAAGTTTTTCGACGATTCTTTGCTCCAAAAAACATATACGCAAGGAATCGAACGTACTCGGAGCACAGGAGCTTCACCTGAGGAAATTGAAGTTGCGCGGCAAAGATTAGAACTCCTCACCACAGCAGAATTGTTTTCGGTAATAGTCTTCATACAGCTGATGTTGTTCTCTCTGTTTTGCGGACTGGTTTATGGATTCATTGTTAAAAAAAGGATGCATTAGAAAAATAGATGTTCAGTTTTCGGTTGAGCCCAGGGATTTATCGTGTTTTCTTTGCAAGAAAAAAGATGAATTTCAAAGAGCTACACTACGCTGAACATCCACTTCTGCTTTGCAATGTCTGGGATGTCGCTAGCGCGAAGACCGCAGAGAAGTTAAATTTTCATGCTATTGCCACCTCCAGTTCTGCCATTGCAGCAACGTTTGGTTATGAGGATGGAGAGGAGATGAGTTTTGACGAGCTCAAATTCATTGTAGAACGGATTTCAGCTAGCATCAATCTTCCATTATCAGTAGATATGGAAACTGGCTATAGCACAGATGATCAAGCTGTAGTAAACCACATAAAGCAACTGGCAGATCTTGGAGTTGCAGGGGTCAACATCGAAGACAGTACAGCCAGCAAAGACCGGTCACTGATCGAGGCACATACCTTTGCAAAGAAACTATCCACTATCAAAGAGCAACTTGAGAAAGAAAACCTTGATGTTTTTCTCAATGTACGGACAGACGCTTTCTTGCTCGGATTTCCAAATCCTCTGGAAGAAAGTCTAAAACGAATCGAACAGTATGAGAAATCCGGAGCCGATGGCATTTTTGTTCCGTTTATTCAAGATAGGGATGAGATCCAGGACATAACATCAAGTACAAAACTTCCTGTCAACGTTTTAAATGTCACAGGTCTTCCCGATTTCAATGAATTACAAGAATTGGGCGTAAGTCGGATCAGTACCGGAGGATCAGGATTCAAATACCTGCACAGAAAATATGAAAGTGCGTTGGTTTCGGCGATGGATCAAAAATCTTTCAAACTGTTTCTTGAATAGCTTACCCGACTTTTTCTAGTTCCTCTCTCAGAAATCCAGCCACACGTTTCATGCCCTGAAGCCCATGTTCATTCTTTTCTTCTGCGCCTGCATTGTAGTTGGTATTCGTATTTACATCGTAGAAAAAACGTTCACCCGCCTCATTTTGTAAAAATTCCATCCCCGCAATTTCAATGTTGTTTGCTGCTAGAAAAGCTTCACATTTTTCTATCTCGGGAATGCTAAAACCTTCCAATATGGTAAACTCTGGCGATTTGTTGATTGAATTTGATGGGATCTCGCAAGCATCAGCAGGACACAGCTCAAAACTTCCACCAGTATCAATTTGCACGGCATAGTAAAATTTCCCAGCGATAAATTCCATTCGAATGATCCGCTGATCCTTCGGGGGTATATACTCCTGGACCAGGATTACTCCATCTACGGTAAGTTCCTCCAGCGACGTTGATTCCAGCAACGCCTCCAACTCCTGCCGGGAGTTTATCAACCTAACACCATGACCCTTGCCACCCATGTTAGGTTTAATTATGAACGGGCTATTGTTGAATGAATAAGAAGCGTCGATCACTTCTTCCTTTCCGACCGCTACAATGGTCTTAGGAGTTTTAAGCCCAAACTGGCGCAAAGCAATGTGTTGTTCTGCTTTACTTACTTCCAATTGAAGTGCTCTCCTGCTATTGATTACCCTTCGGTTGTTTGCTTCAAGCCAGGCCAGGATGGGTGCTGTCAGGTCTTTGGCGTGTAGATTTCCTCTTGTAAATGAAGAGGCACTCATTCGATTGTAAAAAACCCCATTTGGTGGGGTTTCTGTCAAATCAACCGTTCCTTTGGTAAGGTTCCAATCATAATAATTTGTGTGTTCTTCTTCAAGATTCTTCTTCAATGGAACAATCCACTCTTCGTTCTCGTGAATGATGTAAACCGACGATGCATTACTCTTTTCCATAATCAATCAGGGTGAATGTGTTAAACTTGGAAAGAGTGAATTGGGTTCTGTCAAAAGATATGATTGATCATTTTCGTCTTTCAATGGACAATTACGACCACTGATGAAACCCGTTTTGTAAAGCCCTCAATCATCTTGTACCTTAGTTATACGAAAACCCCAGAACCATGAAGTACCTTTTCCTTATTTCAGCAATCATTCTCACTGCATTTGCCGGCACTTATGCTCCCAATGAAAACATTACTAACTACCTGGAAGCTGACATTGACTACCTGGTAAATTTCTATAAAAAGAGACATCAGAACCCGGAGATCTCACTGATGGAAAAAGAGACAGCTAAAGATCTTGCCAACGAGCTAAGAAAGGCTGGATATGAGGTCACCGAAAATTTTGGGGGCTACGGTATTGTCGGCATTCTTAAAAATGGAAAAGGTCCAACGATCCTGTATCGAACAGATATGGATGCACTTCCAATGGCTGAAAAAACTGAGCTGGAGTATGCGAGTAGCACCATGATCGAATATAGCGGGGTAAAAGTTGGGACAATGCACTCATGTGGTCATGATGTGCATATGACAACGCTACTAGGAACTGCAAGAGCCATGGCTGAGATGAAAGATCAATGGAAGGGGACCTTAATGTTGATTGGACAACCAGCTGAAGAAATTGGCGCAGGAGCAAGAATGATGTTGGAAGAAGGTCTTTATGAGAAATTCGGAGTCCCGGATTATGGAGTTGGTCTACATAGCAGTCCAACCATTGCTGCGGGCCAGGTTGGGTTTGGAAAAGGCTATACCATGGCAAATACGGAAAGCATTGACATCCAAGTATATGGATATGGATCGCATGGAGCATCACCCCATATGTCCATCGACCCGGTAGTCATCGCAAGTATGATTGTGATGGATCTTCAAACGATTGTAAGTCGCAATCTTAAACCCACCGAATCAGCAGTTGTAACCGTTGGAGCCATCCAGGGTGGAGTTAAACACAACATCATTCCTGATGAGGTTATTTTGAAATTAACCGTTCGAACATACACGGAAGAAGTGCGAACCATGGTTCACAAACGTATCCGTGAAATCAGCAAGGGAGTGGCTATTGCTGCAGGACTACCTGAGGACCGGCTTCCTGAGGTAACAATCCCTGAAGACTTTACTCCGGCAAATTATAACAACCCTGAGCTGGTTGATCGATTAACCGCTTCTGCAGGAAAAGCGATCGGCGCAGATAATGTGATCTACGCTGAACCTCAAATGGTCGGTGAGGATTTTTCCAGGTATGGTAAGACAGAACACAACGTACCTACCGTTTTGTATTGGCTTGGGACGGTTCCGGATGAGCGAATGAAATCAGGAGATTTGCCTGGATTACATTCTCCGTTTTACTACCCTGATCCTCAAAAATCGGTTGAAACTGGTGTGAAAGTAACTTCCCAGGGGTTGCTGGATCTCTTCAATCAAAAGTTGATGAAGTAGAAGGATCAGGACGCATTCCCATTTATCATGCCGTTTATTCTCTATCTGGCATGCCGTTTATTTCCTATCTGGCATGCCGTTCATTCCCTATCTGGCATGCCGTTCATCCTCTATCTGACATGCCGTTCATTCCCATTTGTCATGCCGTTCTTGAAACGGCATCTTCCATTGCTAAAGGTGTAGGATGCCTGATCCAGTCAGGCATGACACAGTACATCATTGGCTAATTTGGAATTCTCTATCTGGCATGCCGTTCATTCCCATTTGTCATGCCGTTCTTGAAACGGCATCTTCCATTGCCAAAGGTGTAAGATGCCTGATCCAGTCAGGCATGACACAGTACATCATTGGCTAATTAGAATCTGTCATGCCAGATTTAATCTGGCATCTTGCGACAAAAAATCATTTCAAGAAAAGCATAACATTATTATGAATTTTTATCCAGAGTGATTAAAAATTGATAAAGTAAGCAGGTTTCGATTTGGTCAAGCGAGCAAAGTACTTTTCCCCATTATACTTCACCGTTAGCACGTTTGATTGATCTGGAAATACTTCAGTGAAAAAATCTGCATTGATCTCCAATTTTTCCCAGGTGGCTTTTGAATTGAATTTGAAATTCAGGAAATAAACATCACTTACCAATACAGAAGAAGCAAACTCCATCTTCTCCAACCTGTCGTTCACGGTGAATGTTAAATGCCGACTAAAGTATTTAGAGATGTCCTTCTCATTTGCATCAACAAACAGTTCATTACTTACCTTGGCAAAATCAGGATTGAAATTTCTTATGACATTCTGTAGATCATCTGTGAATACTTTCACAGAAAGAAAAGACTCCAGTGTTTCTGAATCATGGTTTAGTTCAACCACTGAGATGTAGATCGCATGATTAGGTATCAATAAATAAAGAAAAAGTAGAAAGCTGGAATACATGGGATTTCTATCTCTAGGGCTGTTATACCACTACAAACTAAATGTACATTCAAGATACATCCGGCAGAGTTATTGATTACACTTTGATTAAATTAAATCTCCCATGAAAAATTTGCGACTACTTATTATCGTATGGTGTGCTTTAGGCGCTATCGACAGTCCTGGTCAACTTTTGAAGGACCTGAAAAAACAGGCAAAGAAGGTAATCCCAACGAAATCCGGGCTTACAGAAGAAGAAGTAGGTCGTGGCTTAAAAGAAGCATTGAACAAAGGCATAGAAAAAGGAGTAACACGTGTTTCCAAGCCTGACGGCTACTTCAAGGATCCTATTTTGAAGATCTTAATGCCCTCTGAAGCAAAAAGCGTAGAATCGAAATTGCGAAGTGTCGGACAAGGGAAACTGGTGGATGACGCAATTGTATCAATGAATCGGGCAGCAGAAGATGCTGCGAAGGGTGCCCTTCCTCTATTCAAGGATGCGATCAAGGCCATGACGATCAAAGATGCGATGAACATATTACGAGGAGAAGATGATGCGGCCACACAATACCTGGATGGAGCAACCAGAAATCCATTAACGAATAAATTCCTACCGATTATTAAAGCTTCCCTGGATAAAGTAGGGGCAACCAAACATTGGAGTGCAGTCTTTAATACGCATAACAAGATCCCCTTTGTGAAGAAGGTCAACCCGAACCTTGAAGAACATGTGACGGAACGAGCGATTAATGGACTGTTTATTCTCGTTGCAAAAGAGGAGAAAGAGATCCGGAATAACCCGGCTGCTCGTACCACTGATCTTCTGAAAAAAGTATTTGAATAATTCAGTTGTTCGGTTAGTAACACGGCTTTACCTAACTTTCTTTTTCTAACCAAAGCAGCGTCATGTTACGAAAATTCTCATTCCTCTATTTAACAATCATCTTTTTAGGCTGCAGTCCCCAAAAGGAACCTGTTGCCATTGATCTGAATGAATTAACGGTTGCGGACATTCATGCTGCATACAAAGAAGGTCAATATACAAGTGAACAACTGGTGGCCGCATATCTCGAACGAATTGAGCAAGAAAACAACAAACTCAACGCATTGACTGTGATCAATCCGAAGGCGCTCGAAATCGCGGCAACCCTGGATCGGGAGCTAGAAGAAAAAGGTGTACTAAGGCCTTTGCATGGTATCCCGATGATCGTCAAGGACAATTTCAATACAAAGGGAATGGAGACCACCGCCGGAGCACTCGCTCTCAAGGACTTCATTCCCGAAGAAGATGCATTCATGGTAGATCAGTTGGTGAAGGCTGGCGCTATCATTCTCGCGAAATCCAATATGGCAGAGTGGGCATTCAGTCCGATGCATACGGAAAGTTCAACTTTCGGCACTACCCGAAATCCATACAATACAGACCATGTGCCTGCCGGATCGAGTGGTGGTACAGCCGCAGCAATAGCTAACAACATTGGTGTGATAGGATTAGGCACGGATACCGGAAACTCCATCCGCGGACCATCCTCCCATTGTTCATTGGTTGGATTCCGATCTACACTTGGCCTGACCAGCAGAAGTGGCGTTGTTCCTTTATATCTTCGAAATGACGTAGCAGGCCCAATGATGCGCACCGTTGAAGATGCGACAAGGGTATTGGAAGTAATCGCAGGCTATGATCCCCAAGACCCGTTGACAAAATATTCAGAAGGAAAGATTCCTGATAATTATCAGCAGTACCTGCAAAAAGATGGGCTGAACGGAGCAAGAATTGGCGTGTTGCGGGAGCTGAGTGAAAATGATCCAAATCCTGAAATCAAAGTGCTTTTTGAACAAGCTATCCAAGACCTTCAATCTCTGGGAGCTGAAATTGTTGATACCGTTGCAGTTCCTGATTTTTCCAACCTAAGGAGAAACCAATGGTGTGATATGTTTCGGCAAGACATTGAGGATTACCTGGCTACCTACGTCAACAGAGATACGATGAAAACGCTTGAGGACATTGTTCGTGTTGGTACCACTTCTGAATATGCCAGGGAAGGAGTTGAATATTTCCTTACTGCTTCAGGTCGTAGTCCCAATCCCGAAATTGAGTGTCTGGATCCTTATACTGATGAACGAAGAATTGCTTTTAGGGAAGCCATTGAAAAGCGAATGGATGAGCTGAGACTGGATGCAATCATTTATCCTTCCTGGAATCATCAACCCGCATTAATTGATTCATTTCAAACCCAATACCGTGGAGATAACAGTCAGATCATTGCACCTCATACCGGACAACCGGCATTTACGGTGCCTATGGGCTTTACAAGTGGAAACTTACCTGCTGGATTGCAATTCCTTGGACGAATGTATTCGGAGCCTACACTCGTCAAGCTAACGTATGCTTACGAACAAGGAACTTTACATCGGGTTCCACCAAAATGACCCGTGTACGGTCTGACCAACCGTCAATTCAGAAATTTTGTAACCCTTTTAGAGTTTTTGAATCCAACTGTCATTTAACTCTAAAAAAAGTCACATGAAACAGATTCACAGATTTGTCGGAAACTCTAACAGGTTCTTAGGATTTCTTGCACTTAGCTTCTTATTGGTATCCGTTACCTCCGCACAGGATACACCTAAGTTGACTGATCCTGAAATTGCACATGTCGGTGTTGTAGCAAATCAGATCGATATTGATTATGCAGCAATTGCACTTGAAAAATCAAAGAACAAAGACGTGAAAACTTTTGCTGAAACCATGTCCCGGGATCACTCCGGTGTGATCGAGCAAGCCACAGCATTGGTTACCAAGCTGGGTGTTACGCCCAAAGACAATGCGGTAAGTCAATCTTTACTTTCTGATGCGGCCAAAACCAAAGAAATGCTTAATTCTAAAAGGGGAAAATCATTCGATAGGGCCTATATCAACAACGAGGTGGAGTATCATAAAGCAGTTATAGCTGCAGTAAGGGACCTCCTAATACCAGGTGCATCCAACGAAGAGCTAAAAGGGCTTCTTCAAGGAATATTGCCTGCGTTGGAAGCTCATCTCAAACACGCCGAAACCGTTCAGGAAGCCTTTAACTAAGTTCTCATTCCTGTTTTCTTTCTGAGCCTCCACCACTTACCGGTGGAGGTTATTTTTCCTACACTATGGATATTACCTCATTTAACGTGGCGCGCCTGCACCCGGTATTGGTGCATCTGCCCATTGGTTTTCTGATACTTACATTGCTTCTGGACCTGTTGAGAAAAAAGTTCAGTGGTCCAGGGTATGAAGAAAGTATTCGGATTGGGTTGCTCGCAAGTGTGGTCAGTTCTTTTTTGACAGTCATAACAGGGCTTATGCTTGCGGAACAAGGAAGCTATGACCAAAGCTCGCTCGCACTGCACAGAGGATTGGGTATTGCTACTGCTATTCTAAGTTTGATTCTATACTTGGGGCATACCGAAAAAATCAGCTTGTTCAAGCGACTTTATTCCTTCCTGGTACCCGTAACTTTAGTAGTAGTAGGAGTCGCAGGGCATTTTGGTGGCACTTTAACTCATGGCCCTGATTACCTGTTTACAGCCCCCATAGATACAATTAAAGAAAGTGAGATCCCTGATGGTAAGGTTGCTTCAGGACACGTGGTAGAAATTAAGCAGTTCAAATTCGTGCCCGACCTGTTGGAAGTAAAAACGGGAGACACTATCACGTTCATCAACAAAGACTTTATGGCACATGATGTCACGGAAGAGATCAATAAAAGCTGGGCATCAGGAACGTTAGCTGCTGGCGACTCATGGTCGATGATAGCTAGAGAAGACGTTGACTATTTCTGTAGTCTTCACATCGTAATGAAAGGAAAGATCAGGATCACGAATTAACCCATGAATTAATCATCAAGGTCTCCCAGATCAATTTTCAGCCTTGTTTCCGCATATGCACCAAAAACCCCAAATCCATTGGTGATGTTTGATGGCAATGGAACTGGTTCTCCTGAAAATAAATCCGGAAATTGGTTGTCTTCATGCACCCCAAAGGCTGTTACAAAATCATAATATCCTTCGGTTACCGATTTTACTGATAAATAGTATTCGTTATTGTTATCAGGTGAATAGTATTCCGGGTTCGCCAACTCCCAAACGTCGGCAAGAAACTCGATGGTTATTTCATTATTTTCAAACGCCCCGTCCTCAAAAAATAGTCTCAGGTTAAATCCGTCATCAGAAGGTGGATTGATCCATGGCAGGTTGGAATCATAATTTGTGGCTGACAGGTTTTCAAACTTTTCACCGCTAAATTCATCTGTCCATACTGAAACAACCGAAACTTCATAATAGCTATCTATATCTTTTTCGTCCGTTATACTAAAGTTGAATGCAGCCAACTCCTCTCCTTCAATGTTAATCCTTCGTCCAGCGTACTTCGCATCCGCGACCTGTGGGGGATTAGGTATGGTTACTTCCGAAGAAACTGACTGATAACCATCCGAGGAAGCCCGTACGGTCAGGCGATCGTTTGGCTGTAGGTCCGTAATAGCAACAAAGAATGGAAAGTATTCATCTGATGT
This sequence comes from Cyclobacteriaceae bacterium, assembly GCA_028278585.1. GTDB lineage: Bacteria > Bacteroidota > Bacteroidia > Cytophagales > Cyclobacteriaceae > Ekhidna. The sequence goes on from JANQEC010000391.1 coordinate 17,065, forward strand.
GTCCAACTTAACCGGAATGTCAACGCCATTTTTTTCTACCTCGACCTCTGCTTGCGACATCCATAGTTCAAAAAGATTGGCAGGCACTTCCACTCCTACCGAATTTGTCAAAAGGATGATCAGTGAATCACCGGGAGCAGGATACGAGTACAACACCAACTTATTCTCGTGGTCCGGGATGTCAACATCCACATCCTGCTCAAAGAAATCCTCGCAACTCAGCGTTAAAACTCCTAATAGGACAAAAAATATCTTTCTCATTTACTTAAACTTATAGGTGTAACTAATGGTAGGAATAATTGGAAACAGTGCCACCTGTTTCAGCTGCCGTGAGTTTTTCAGCGTTCGTTCGTCAAAGCTATGCTCAAAATAATAGTAAAATGGATTGGCCCTGTTGTATGCGTTGTAAATCCCAATGCTCCAGATGCGCTGCCCATTCTTCTTATTTTTCTTGAACCGTAAACCAACATCCGCCCGATGATAGCTCCGCATCCTGAAACCATTGCGTCCCTCATAATGCTCAGCCTCACTACTGCCACCAAAGTGAGACCACACAAAATCATTGGGCGAAATCAGGACGTTCGGCAACATCACATTGTACCGGGCCTCGCCTAAAGTGATCGCATTACCTGTGCCATACACCCATGTCAATGAAACATCCGTCCGATCGCTGATTTCATACGAAACCAACATACCTACATCGTGTCGCCGATCGAATTTGTAAGGAAATTTTTCTCCAAAA
>JANQEC010000014.1 GCA_028278585.1 Cyclobacteriaceae bacterium
AGGCACCACTTAAATGAAAATTCTCCGAACCAAATGCCCGTTCCCCAGGCTATTTCGTAAAACTCCAAACACGCCCGAACCAAGATATAACCAAATCCACCCAGTATAAAAGCTCCTTCAAAAATGCCCTTCGATATTGAACTATTGCTTTGTTTAGTCATACTTAACTCATGTTTGTGATGATGTCTTCAAAAAATCTTAGCCGTTGGTGTTCTTTTTTATATTGGTCAATTGCAGTGATCAGCTTTCGATTTACACGTTTTCCCCTCATTCTATAAGAAAAATCACGGATAGTTTGGGCGTGTGTTTGAATGTTGTTTTCATTGTTTGGAATTTTGAGCAAAAAATCACCCTTTATATCATGAAGGTCAGTATCTTTGTAAGCCACAATAAGTGGGAGTCCAAGGGCCAGGCATTCCCGGCTTTTCAAGGGGGAGGCTTCAAACAACCCAATACGATGTAGTCCAAGAGAACTGATAGCTGCATCGGCTCTTTTTATTATATTTCTATAATCTACACCATTCAGGTATCCATACAAATGTAGATTTTCTGGAACATTTTCTATCCCAGGCAAACTTTCATAACCAATTATGTCTATTTGGATGTCAGGGATCAAGTTTGCCAATGTAACTAATTTATCTACACCGTGCCAAAGGTAACCTGGATTCCCGATAAAGGCTAATCTGGGAATAGTATTGGCTGGAGCGGGTATAGGATCAAAATTGTCCAGATCGATGCCGTTTGCTATTACACAGGTTGGCTTTTGAAATTTTGAATATGATTTCGTTTGAGCTAATTCACGGGAAATTGATACTAACCCATCCAGAGAGCGTAGTAAGATACTCCGTGTCAGGAGATTATAAAGTACGTAAACTATCCCTAATTCCTTGTGTTGGATCAAGTCATTGGTGTTGATTTCCCCAACCAGTGATGCTATCTGCGCTAACTGGTGAATGGGGAAAACATACATGCCCAAGCGCAAGTAGATCATGTCGGGATGATAGTC
>JANQEC010000050.1 GCA_028278585.1 Cyclobacteriaceae bacterium
CCTCTTGTCCTGAAAACCCACCACGATCGGTGGATGGAAAGTATGTATGGCCAATCTATGAAGGCTATGATATTTTCGTTACTAACCTAAATGGCGAGATCCGAGGACAATTAACCACTGAAAAAGGATATGATGCTGAAGCAACTGTTTCTCCAAACGGAGACCGAATTATTTTCACGTCTATGCGTACAGGGGACCTTGAGCTATACACCATGAATCTTGATGGGTCGGATGTTGTGCAGTTGACCGACGAGCTTGGGTACGATGGAGGAGCCTTCTTTTCCCCGGATGGGAGTAAGATCATTTGGAGGGCATCACGGCCGAAAACAGATGGAGAAATAAAGGTGTACCAAGATCTGTTGGCTCAAGGCTTGGTTCAGCCTACAAAAATGGAATTGTTCATTGCAAATGCTGATGGATCAGATGCCAGGCAGATCACGCAGCTTGGAAATGCAAACTGGGCCCCATTTTTTACACCATCTGGCAACAAGATAATTTTCTCTTCTAATCATGCTTCTGAACGCGGATTTCCATTTAATCTTTTTACTGTGAACCTGGATGGATCTGGATTGGAGCAAGTGACCTTTGACGAGACATTCGACTCATTTCCAATGTTTAGCCCCAATGGTAAATACCTTGTGTGGTCTTCCAATAGATTCAACGGCGGGACACGAGACACCAATTTATTCGTTGCTGAGTGGGTTGAATAACCCTTTTATGGACAATTTTTAGATCCTGATGCAACCATTTCCCTGGGCATTTCCACCTTGTAGGAAATGAAAAGGGTACTGTTAAGTTTTTTTATTCTCCAATCCGTTTTTGCTTTCGCTCAATCACCGCAAGGACCTTCCATTTGGATGAAGGCAGGTTACGAGGAGGGAGGAAGTGTCCTTTCTTATCTAGATCTTGATGATGACTATGAACTTTCCGTAGCGTGGGAAAGAAAGGATGATAAGTGGCGATCTCATGTTAAATATCAGCTGATTTACAAGTCAAAACTGGTCTTTGGAGCTGAGGTTATAGCTCATTACGATCCTGACAACAACCTGACGTTAATCAGCGGTAAATACCCAAGGACAGTAGATCTGAAAGATGGAGGAAACGCTGGTGAAATCATCCTTTCTGCTCAATTAGTTCCTGAATTAGACCAGGACGAATTGGTATTGATCAACTATAACCTGGAAAAAAATAGTTGCGACTTTGTTGGCAATCGAGGAGTTCCGGTTTTGTCTGTTCCGCTAGCTCGTACTTTTCAGGATACTGGCTTGGCAATCACGAAGTATTCAGGAACACAAGAAATTATTACAACATTAGCCGATGAAGGTGGATATGAGTTGTCAGAAGTGAGAAATGGTGTTCCTATCGAAACATATAATGCAGAAAACCTTACCGTTTATGCACTCACTGATGATTTTACACAGGAGCCTCAATACGATTCGCTTTCCCTATTTTCTGACGAAGACAATTTTTGGGATAACTTCAATGAATTTCAAGATGAGCTCGCAACGGATATTCATTGGGGTACTGAAACGACATTGGACTACTTTCAACGTGTTCATAATTGGTTGGGACTAGATGGTTCCGGTGGGGCTGCCACCAGTATTCTACACATTGGAGATGATTGGGATTGTGCATTCTATTTGCCGCCACCATTAAATTTTATGGGATACGGAGATGGTGGCCCCATTGGAGCCAACGCAACACTGGATGTCGTGGCACATGAGATCACGCATGCCGTGGTTCATTACTCGGCAGGGTTGGTATATCTCGGAGAGGCCAGCGTACTGGACGAAGGTCTTGCTGATATATTCTCTGCAGCGGTGAAATTTTATGTGGATCTTCCAGAACTGGAAAATCCATGGCTATTGGCCGAACAGCTTGGAACCTATCGAAACATGGCTGATCCTAAAGCAAAGAAACAGCCAGACACGTATAAGGGTGACTTTTGGTACTCGGGAGACGTTCGGACACAGTTTGCTCATCAAAACAATGGAGTTCTTAACTACTGGTTTTATTTGTTAACAGAAGGAGGGCTAGGTCAGAATGACAATGGATATACTTATTTTGTTAAAGGCATAGGCATCGAAAAATCATCGCAGATAGCTTTCGATGCGATGACATTTTATCTAACAGCATTTTCGGATCTTTTCGATTTTAAAAAGGCTACCATTCAGGTGACCAAAGACACGTTTGGAGAAGGCTCTTCTGAACTAAGCGATCTTATTGAAAGCTGGGCTGCTGTTGGTGTGGTCGAGACAGTAACAGCGGTTTCTGATCAAAAAGCGATTCGAACTGCCATACATCGGGATTTCATCTCAATCTATTTTGATACCTCCATCTCACCAGAAAAGATACACCTACTTGATCTAAATGGTAGAGATCTCTCAGCTGGGTTTGAAAGAACCGGTCCATCTGAGTATGTAATGCGGATTAGTGAAATTCCGCCCGGCTTGTATCTCCTCGTGATAAATGAAGGTAAATCCAGCAGTCCACAAAAGATTTTAATAAGAGGTTAAACCATTTTTTGACTAAACAATAGAATCAATGAAAAGCAAAAGGCTTATTTCTTCGAGATTACTGTACAAAATCATGTTTGGATTTTGTTTGACAATTATTGGGTGCAATAGTGATGACTCAGTTCAAGGTACTGATTTGGCTGTATCAGTAGTAGACGCAGATGGTAATGTACTTTCAGGTATCTCAGTAACAATTTATCTCACGAGGGATGACTGGGAAGAAGGCATCAACTCTGTTGATTTTGGGACGACGAATACCAATGGAATGATCACTTTTCGTTCCCTTGAACCACAATCTTACTTCATTGAGGCATTATCCGGAGATCTGTCCAATTGGGATGGTACTGTTGAGACATCGGTTTTAGTTGCAAACAACATAAACGAGCTCAAACTCACGATAACCAGCTCAGCCACCAATTTTCTGGTGGGGAAAAAAGAAAAATCTTATCATATAACTGATTTGAAAATAAGCAATGTTTCAATTTTTTCTGAACTGGATGCTTGTGAGCGGGACAATGTGATTTTCTTTCAAAGAGATGACAGGCTTGGTCTTGAAGATTTTGGTGAAAATGCCTGTGAGCAAAATGAGGAACGACAAGTGGCTTTTACCTGGGATTTTTCTACAGATGGATCGAGGTTATTGCTGGATTATGAAGATGGCCAGTTTTTTGATTATACGTTGATATCTATCAGCAATGAAAGATTTACGATCGAGACAACGATACCATTTGATGGACAAGAGTTGCTTGCGGAAGTTGATTTTTCTGTTCTGTAAAATATGGATGCAACCATTTCATCCATATTGCCCACTTTTAATCAAAAATGCATATTGAGCTATCAGGTTGATCCGTATGAAATTGAACTGGTTGATGGTTGTCTGAAAGGAGATCGGTTGAGTCAGCGAGCTTTATATGATAGGTATAAAGATGCTATGTATACCATTTTATTCAGAATGGTGGATACGGAAGATGAGGCTTCTGATTGCTTGCAAGATGCTTTTATTGAGGTTTTCAAAAGCTTGAAAAATTTTGGAGCGAAATCATCACTGGGTGCCTGGATCAAGACCATTGTTGTTCGTCAGGGCATTCATAGGCAAAAGCATCGGATCATCTTCGATGAACTCACAGCGAAACATGAAGAGCAGCAATTAGAACCCTGGGATGAAAATCTAAACGGAACGTATCTTGAGAAAGGGATCATGAGCCTTTCGCCAGGCTACAGAAGCGTCTTTTTATTAGTGGAAGTTGAAGGTTATACCCATAGGGAGACCGCTGAAATGCTTTCAATTTCTGAAGGAACATCCAAGTCTCAATTGGCTCGGGCAAAGAAGATTTTACAGGAGAAACTAAAGGAGTTGATGTATTGATGAAAAAATCACCTAACATATTGAATGAAGCGATTTCGAAACTTCCATCGAAAAAAGCACCGGATCATTGCTGGGAAGAAATATCAGCCTACTTAGATGATCAAGTTCTTAAAGAGGCCATCATCGATATGGAAATAAAACGGGCGCCAGAAGAACCCTGGGAGAAGATCCAATCTGCGCTTGAAGAGAATGATCCCCTGGCAAGAGCAATAGCTGATCTACCTCAAAGGAAATTGGTGAACGACAACTTTGATCGGTTGATGGAACCTGAGATTAATAATACCAGAGGTTTTAAAAGATGGTTGGGGATTGCTGCCTCCTTCTTACTAATTACTTCTTTGTATTGGATATATAACCAGCCGACCAACGGTCTCGAATATAGTGAGGAGATCGCCTCTGAACTACCCCAATTACCTGATAATGCCAAAGGTTTGGAAGGAGATGAGGTGCTCATGTTTATCACTGAAAACTGCGCAATTGATGAGATACGATGCAAATCCCCGGAATTTACGGGATTGTTCGATCTGTATCTGCAATTGACCGCAACTCAAAAGGAGCTAGAAATTGAAATAGCACAAAACCAGCAATTTACTTCCCTAATGACATTTCTGGTAGAGACTGAAAAAGAGAAAACAGAGATTGGCAAGCAACTTATTTACTTGATTATGAGCTAATGAGGTTGTTAAAAAGAAATATCGTTTTGGTCCTTACAACGTTCATTTTGCAAAGTGGAATTGGACAGCAGAAGCTACAGGTTATAACGCAGACTGTCACAAAAAACTTTAGCTATAACAGCGGAGACAAACTTGTTCTCGAAGGTGAAAAAGCGGACATAACCATTGTCGGAACCAATGAAAGTAGCATCGAGGTAATATTGAAGCTGAAGTCGAAAGCTTTGAGCAGAGAAGTGGCAGAACGTGAACTTCCTCAAATACGATATGTGGCTGAAAAACGAGATAAGGAAGTTCGGCTGAAAAACTACTTTGTTCTGCCAAAAGGACGTAAGAAATTTGAAGCATTGCTTAGTGCCTCTTTTGAGGTTCGAATACCAAAAACCATGGATGTTGAAGTCACTTCTAGATATGGAAATTTGTCTGTTTCTACATTGTCTGCCCAGGTAAATGTTGATACGAAATACAGCCAGGGATCACTAAGTAACTTAAATGTGGAAGGAAGCTATACCGGTTATTTTGGTGATCTCCAGGTGGAGAACATAACAGGCGATTTCAAGCTCGATCTAAAACATGTAAAGACTGATCTTGATGGGATTTCGGGTAGTTTGAATATAGCCTCTAATTTGGGGGATATTGAAATAGGCGCCATTGACCGGCTGGAACTCTTGAAGGTGTTTGGAGTTAAGTCAGACATTGTGATAAAAGGTGTCAGAAAAGCCAACTACCTCTATGATCTGGAGGCAGAATTTGGAAAGATATATTTTGATGAAAGGGGAGACCTGGAATCTGATACCAATCCATGGAAATATGGAAATGAGAGCCAGCCACGAATTGTACTCAAAGCAAAATTTGGAGATATAAATCTAATTTTCGAATGAAAAGAATAGTCATCATATTGGGCATGTTTCTTACTTTTTCTATGGCTTTTGCACAGGAGATTGAAAGCAGTGAGGAAGAACTGGACAGTGCTAATTTTTCAACACTATTAAGAACATACAATAGTATCATTAAAGTACACGAAGAGGAGCTAACCTTGATAAAAATTGATTTGCTCGGACCACTTCTCTACAGCATGTCTAACAACGAAGAAGGAATTGATTCGGTTCAAAGCAATTTTCTAGGCCTGGCAATTGAAAGAAAGTTTAAGCCAGATTGGTCCTGGATTGTGGCCACAACTTTAAGAGGAGATAAAAAAGATGTGAGAAAAGTAACGTTTGGTGGTGGAGTACGGCATTATTACAACATAAACAGAAGGATCCTTAGTGGAAAAAGTGCCAACAATTTCAGCTCCAATTATCTATCTGCCATTTTGAACACCGCTATTAAATCGGTGGTTGATGAGCATCAGATTTCAATCGATATCTTGTACGGGATCCAAAGACGGATTGGAAAATTTGGTTTTGTAGATTGGAATATTGGCATTCAGAATATAGTTGTTCCTTATTCCTACAAAAGTGTTGGTGTTGATTTGACCAGTCAAATCACGATTGGGATAGGTATTTAGTAAAAATGGGGGTAAATAATTACCTACCCCCAATGGAAAAAGCAACAAAAACCTAATCAACTTCCTGATCAAGTATCTTTCTTATGTTTTTATCAAATTCCATGTCTGCTCCACTGTTATGATATAAGATGTTACCATCAGCTCCGATAATCACAATTAAAGGGAGGGAACCTATTTTAAAACTCTTCGCAACACAAGGATTAATCTTTTGGCGATTGATGTTGGATTCAGCAACAAAACTTCTTTTCACCTGGCATTTAAGAAGTTTGTTGGTTGTTCACCTTCTGAGTACAAGGAAAAGAAAATAGGTGAGTATTCCACCTGAATGATTACTACTCCGGATTCTTCAAATTCTTAATAAAGAAACCTGTCAACTTCCATGAGTTGTCGATCTTACCAAAGTAATAAGTGACTTCCTCATTTTCCCATTCTCTGAATCTATTTCGTCCGGTTTCATTTGTAACAACAATGGCAGAATTGTTACGCATGTTATGACTATTTATTTGGAATGAATTCTCAAAGGGTCCCGCATTTTCCAACATCATGTTTATCCAGTTGTCTATTTCATTGCCAGACAAAAATTGATGCGCTTGCCATTTTGAAGGATCATCCGAGTAATTTCCATTGATCATGTTGAGCTGATCAGATATTGAAGCTCTTATCAGCTCGAAATCAGCTTCCGAGAAGCCTTTGTGATACTTTGAAAGTACTTCATTGTATCTCTGTGAACATGCAACTGTTGAAAGAAGGAGTGTTAAAAAAGCTAATTTATTTTTCATGACGTTTACAAGCTTAATAATAAGATGGGTCTCATTCTCAGAAACTCAGAGCTCTTAACGTTAAATATCAAATGGACGATACGATCGACCTACTTTTAGTCTTTCACCAGATTTTAAAATAACAAATTCATCACGCTGTTGCTTCTCCTTTCCAATGATCTGATCCTTATTCACAAGGTATTTACGGTGGATCCGTACGAAATTTGGTTTGAGTTCTTCTGCCATTTGTTCCAGGGTGCTTCTCTTCAGTAATGACGATTCATTGGTGTGAATTTTCAGGTAGTGATCGTCTGATTCAATCCACCGGATCAGGTCTGTACTAATCGTTATTTCCTTTCTGCCCAGTGTTCCTGAAACTAACTTATGCCTACCCGTTGTCTTTGTTCGAATGAAATAGAAGCAATACCCCAACAGTAAAAAGTGAAATAGTGCTTCGCGCCCAAAATATCTTCTTACATAAAGCAGATCAAAGAAATAATCATAGTACCCACCAAGCCATAATGCAATGTTTGAAGTGACAAGAAAGATCAATAAGGCAGTCACTGTGAGAAATACTGCGGTGAACCAAAAATACTTGGAGTTTGAGTTGAGGACCCTTTTACCAAAAGAATAGACCAAAGGCACCAGGGGGATAAAAAACAAAACAGAGATTGCCAGGTAGAATGCGGAACGCCAGGGATTGTAATGCCCACTTTCTCCGTACCTGAGAACATTTTGTCCCATAAGTATTAGAAAAATGATGAGCAGGAATATTGAAGAATAGATAAGGATCTTTGAATACTCACTTTTAGCATTTATCATTCTTAAGAATAAGTTCGTGTTCATCCTTAGTAAATCTAATGATAAGATTTACCACTACTATCAATACTCCCTGTCTCATCAATATCATTAACCAAATACTCCCTTAAAATGAGTAATTGTCAACCCCTTTTCAATGAGCCACTGTTCCAGGTTTTGATTGCTTCCTACTTTAGCATGATGGAGTAAATTGAAACCATGCGGACCTGGTGAATTTAAGAGTGTAGGGTAATCAGTGATTAACTTGATAACAAAATCGGTATAACCAAGAAAAGCATAATTGAAAATATCTAACCTGGCCCCCTTTGCTACCAGGAGGTCAGCGATGTCTCTCAATCCCATATGTGAAGCTCCACCAACAGCTGTTTCAAAATCACCCCTGATTCTCTGATTGGCACAGTTTAAGATCAACGGTTTTTCTTCAACTATTTTTTTGACTTGATCAAAGTCTTTATGAGCTGCAAAAACAAACTCTTTGATTTCTTCCTTTGTGATCGTTGCACGATCTTGACTGATCAAAATGGTGGGAGCTGAAAGCAGTATTCCACCACTCAAAGCTCCTTTTTTCAAAAAGGCCTTTCGATTCATTTTTTTAGTTTGAAAGAACGGCTGAGAATATGGTGATAGGTGATTAAGAATATCCCTTTTTCGTGAAAAGGACGTCACATGTCGTGAACGGGTAGGTAAGAGGAGGTAACGTATTGGCTACCTCCCCTGGAAAAAAGCAATGATTATAGTTTTCTAGTCAATGAAACTCTTTAGTTCCCAAACCATCCCTGTCGGCATTTTCCATTTGATCATGTAGGGGGCATCGTTAATGATCCAACGCACGGTCCCAGAGGAATATTCCAATTTCCAGGCATTGTAGGTTTTATCCAATGCTTCTATATGAATCTCTTCCTTGCCTTTAACAAGGACCTTTGCCCAACTCACTTTGTCAAAACCTGAAATTGGAAACTGAACGGTCATTCCTTCCGATATGTCCATGGCCAATATAGATTGAACCCCAGATCCATTGACCGCCTGTTGGTAATCAACTGTCTTTTGATCACTGATCTCACCCGTGTTGATATCAATGGTATGTCTGGTCAATTCGGTGCCTTTCATTGTGGACGTTACCTCTTCTGTTTGACTTATCGCGTTTCGTGCCCAC
>JANQEC010000057.1 GCA_028278585.1 Cyclobacteriaceae bacterium
TGACCTTGTGGAACATGGTTTGGATATTTTAACCTTAGGTCAGTACCTACAACCAACAAAACGACACATAGAGGTAGCTGAATTCGTACATCCAGATAAGTTTGAACATTTCAAGGAAGAAGGACTAAACAGAGGCCTAAAATATGTGGAGTCAGGACCACTTGTTCGCTCTTCGTACCACGCAGAGCGTCATGTTAATGTACCGATATAGGCATAATCGAAAAAGAGACAACAAAAAAAGGCAGCTTAAATAAGCTGCCTTTTTATATGTTTTAATAATTATCAACTTCCGTAACTGGCATTCTGTACCATATTAGGATTAGAGTCTAGCTCAACCTGAGGAATTGCCAAAATAAAACGATCTTCAGGGTAAGTACGAGTGCAAGAACCAGGAGCCGGACAATCAGTCCTTATAAGATCCGATCCGGTTCGGGCAATATCAAATATCCGATGTCCCTCTGCAAACAATTCTCGTCTTCTTTCAAGCATGATCTCATCCAACAGAGCAGTCCCTGCAAGTGCTCCAAAAGTAACACTTGGAGCAGATCTTTCTCGGATCAAATTCAGGTCAGCAAGAGCACCAGCCTCATCAGGAGTACCTTTCCTCATTCTCGCTTCTGCTCGAATAAGATGTACTTCTGATAATCGAATGACCGATACATTATCTGTTGCAATGGCAGAGCCAGCACTTGGCCACTTATTAACCCTTCTTCCAAAACCATCTACACCTGCATAGATTCCACCATCCAGGTTGCTATCACGAAGAAATAACGTACCTCTTACATCAGTTAATGAATCCAAAAGATTAAATAGGTCTTGTGCAGGCAGGTAGTCGCCGTAACCAGTCTCCTTATACATACCACCTATATGGTCTGAACCACGATTGTCGGTTGCTGTCATTGCAATTTCCAGTATGGCTTCCGGAGAATCGCCAACTAAAAACTGGTCAGCATAATTAGCCGAATCAACCAACGTATAATTTCCACTATTGATAACGTCAGTTGCCAATGTTTCAGCATTGTTGTAGTCTCCCATGTATAAGTACACCCTGGCAAGCAATGCCTGAGCAGCTTCACGGGTAAAAGTGGTATTAGAACCACCAATGGTCATCAACGTAATGGCTTGCTGAAAATCTGCAATTACCTGTGCATAAACTTCTGCAACCGTGTTCCTCGTCGGTCTTGAATCAACATCAAATTCCGTTACTATTGGAACCCCGATATGAGATGCATCAGCTGTAAAAGAATAAGTCTGAGCAAAAAGTCGAACCAAATCAAAATGAGCCAAAGCTCGAATTGCATAAGCTTCACCAACAACCTGATTAAGAGCTGCTTGCTGAGATGCAATAGGCGTGAAATCAGAATTAATTATTGAGTTGGTCAAATTTATTGCCTGGTATATTTCTTGCCAGAACTCACGGTTCTCGTTTTGCGTAGTTGTTGGAGCACCCAAAAACAAGGCCCATGCGGCACCTCTATTGGCACTTGCATTTGCTTTTATGTCCTCACCCATAATGTCTGGGATCAAAAGAAAGTACCGACCATACCAATCTGCAAGCGACATTTGGCTGTAGCCTCCTACAATGGCCGCTTCAAAATCATCTAAAGTTTGAAGAAATTGACTGTTTGATATGGAGTCTTGCGGTTGTATGTCTAGGAAATCCTCCCCACATGAGGAGATGATCAAAAAGAGGCAACCTGCTAATATATTTTTTATTAAATGTTTCATTTTATATAATACTTTTTGAATTTTCAATTAAAAGCCAATGTTTATAGCAAATGTCGCCGTTTTACTTATCGGCGTCACCGTATTATATATGCCATTGATCGTTTGTTCAGGATCAAAGTGCAGATTATCATCTTTCACCCAGGTCCAGAAATTATTAAACGTGGTGGAAATCTGGACACTTCTTAACTTGGCCTTACTTATAAAGGAAGTAGGAAGATCATACGCTAGCCGTACTGTTCTCAATCGGATGTAATCACCTTCAAACAAGTACCTTGTTGAATGTCTCTCATTCCATTCCTGTCTGTTTCCCCAAAAATGGCGAGGGAATATTGACTCCTGACCTGGGGTTGTCCACCTGTTTTCAAACGCCCATGTAGACGTACTTCGAGGAGTAAATCTTCCATCCCCGTGGATAACCCATCCTGGTGCGTCTCGCACATAGTTACCAAACTGGTAGTTAAACTGTGTAGTTAAACTAAATGCTTTGTAACTGGCGCTAAGTGTAAAGCTTCCAAAATGATCAGGCGTAGCACTTTTTCCATCATAGAACCTAATTGCTTCATTTTTATCATTTGTAGTCTCAGATTTGGTTTCATCCGTATAAAAAAGGCCATCACCGGTTGCAGGATCTACACCTGCCCATCCGTATACATAGAATTCCTGGAAGTCACGACCTTCTTCCCTTCTAAAAGAACCATCTACGATCGGCTCATCCAGTTTGGTAATTTCATTCGTAATGAATGTTTGATTCCAACCTACGGTTAAAAGGAAATCATTATTAGAGATTACATCAGCGCTTATTCCAATTTCAACTCCACTGTTTTCCATATCACCTACATTATCGAAAACAGCTGGAAATCCTGTTGTTGAAGATAGAGGGTCTTCTAAAAGAAGATCGGAGGAAATTCTTTTAAAATACTCTACAGTTCCGTTCACTCTATTATTGAAGCCGTAGAAATCCAAACCGACGTTAAGATTCTCCTGGGTTTCCCAGGTCAATGAACTGTTTCCTACTGTAAGAGGAATTGCTCCTGGTTCGCCATCATAATCTGGTGTGAACCCCCATAATTCAGCCCATCGGAAATTACCGTCTTCGTTTGTTGTAGTATTGTTTGGAATGTTAGCATTTCCAGTAACTCCATAACTAACTCGTAATTTCAAGTTATCTATGAAAGATACCCCTTGCATAAAGTTTTCATTGCTAATGGTCCATCCACCACCAACTGACCAAAAAGTACCCCATCTGCTATCCGGCCCAAAACGAGAAGAGCCATCTCGACGAAGCGATACCGAACCGAAGTACTTGCCTTCAAAGTCATAATTAACTCGCGAGAAGTAGGAGTTAAATGCGTAAGCAGTTCGGCTTCTAAAGGTTTCAGCTTGGGGGTTAGCCCCAACAGATAAAAGCTTAAGCTCAGGGTGTGAAAAACCTTCGTAACCTGTATCTACCTGGCGAGTTTTCACTTCTTGCGCTTCATAACCCAGTAATACATCCAGATTATGCTGGTTACTAAGTGTAGTGCTGTATGTCAGCGTTTGGGTTCCCTGCCAGTTGGTTACACCGGTGGTTGCTTCTTGCGCTGATCCACCAACATTACGGCCATCACCATATCTGCCATTGGCAAAGAGATAGTCAGTTACCTGCAAGAGATCGAAACTCCAGGCTGATTTGAATGTCAATCCATCCATAATCTCATAGGAAGCAGACAAGTTATCAATGATTCGGGTTTGCTCTCTCTCCCTCTTATCTTCATTGAGGTGACCTACAGGGTTATTTCCTCCCATGAAGAAACTTGCATGATCTCCGTAGTAACGACCTAGTTCATCAAAAACGGGAACAGCCGGTGACATCAAATAAGCAAGATAGAAAGGTGCTTGCCACCTGGTTCCATCTGTAATCCCTCTTTGATTAGAGAATGATAGATTTAAATTATTTGAAATAGTAAGTTTGTCTGAAACCCTACCAGAAAGATTAATTCTTGAGCTGTAACGATCAAACTTGTTGTTAACTACAGTTCCTTCCTGATTCAGGTATGATCCGGATATATAGTAGGTTAAGTTATCAGAACCTCCTGAAACGCTCAAGTCATATTGCTGAGTCTTTCCTGTTTGAGTCATTTCATCAAGCCAGTCCGTATCTCCTCTAGTTTCAATTGGAAATTGGGAGTCATACAATACTTGCGCCTCAGCCTGGGTAGCAAAGTCACCTGCTGCTACTTTTCCTTCAAGATACAGTTGTCTGTATTGAGCCTCATTTAAAGGTTCTAGCAGGTTATTGAAAGCAAAGTCAGAAAATCCAAAGGAGGATTGAAAATTAATTTTCGCAGGTCCTTTTTTACCAGTTTTGGTCGTAATTAGAATCACACCATTCGCACCACGCGAGCCATAAATGGCGGTGGATGCAGCATCTTTCAAGATAACGATGTTCTCAATGTCATTAGGGTTCAATGCGGACAAAGGGTTCGCACTTCTTCCACCATTATCGAAATCCGTAGCATCAACATCGGCTGCAGAAGACGTTATCGGAAGCCCATCAATCACATAAAGAGGTTCATTGGATGCATTAATTGATCCAATTCCACGAACACGGATATTAATACCTGCTCCCGGGGCACCATCTCTGGCAACCACCTGAATTCCAGGTGCATTTCCTTGCAGTGCATCCTGAAAAGATGTTGTCGGAACCTCAGCCAGTTTCTCTGCAGAAACCACCTTAATCGCTCCAGTCAGATCTTCTTGCCGCTGCGAACCATATCCGACAATGATAACTTCCGATAATTCGGTAGCTCCACTCATCGCTACGTCAAGCACAGAACGAGATCCGACGGCCATTTCCTGTGAATCAAATCCAACGAAGTTGAATACAAGAATGTCTCCATCGTTAACAGAGATGTTGTAATTACCGTCAATATCCGTAACAGTACCAGTCGTGGTACCCTTGATAGTGACGGTCACACCCGGTAACGGAGCTCCTTCCTCGTCCGTAATCGTACCAGAGACCGTTCGTCCCTGTCCGTACAGCACCGTGGCTGTAATCAAAAGAATAAGAAAACTAAGTAATTGTTTTTTCATCTTACTTGGGTTAAAAGTGAAAACCTAATTTATGATAGTACACACTAATTGAGCGTATCGTTGGTATCCGAATTAAAAAAATACAACGGAGCTCAATTAACATGATAGCTAATCTAAAAGTTAAATGAATATAAAGTGCATACCAATTTTATTTTTTGGAGCATAACAATTTCATGAAAATGTGGCAATTCTGCTTTTTAAACGACAATTGGATCACATTTACCAAGTGGATTATTCAGAAAAGTAGCCTGGTTGACCAGACCAATTTGGTTAGCAATTAGCATTAGAAAAATACCATTACTATTTTAAGATTTTTAGGTTGTGCTTTATTTAGATGAGGAAGATTCCGAGGGGGTAGCTATTGCATTCTGCGTGCAAAAAATGTAGCTCACAGATTATTGTATACTGGCTCTGGTTGCTTTCGATACTGGAAAAAAGCAGTTTGTATTTTTTGTGTTATCGGACCAATATCATCATTTTCATATAACATGTGTTGATTAATCTGTCTTATTGAAGCTACCTGGGTTGTGGTTCCTGTCAAGAAGGCCTCATCTAAATAAATGATATCTTTTTCATCGATGGCTTCTTCGCATAGTTGCAAACCCAGGTCCTGACATAAGCTCAAAACGACCTTTCTTGTGACCCCATCAAGAATGTATTCACTTACTGGATGTGTGTATACGATATTGTCTTTAACAAAAAAAACATTGCAATGTGAAGCTTCAGTTATTTTTCCATCTCTAACAAAGATTGCTTCATAAGCTCCTTGTTTAGCAGCCTCAGTGTTAGCCATAACATTGCCGAGTAAGGAAGTCATTTTAATGTCGCATCTTGACCACCTGAAATCTGGCACTGTTACAACCGAAACATGATGATTGTTAATATCCGGGAGTGTAATTGGCAACACATACATCATAAAGGAAGGCTCAGTATTTTCTGGAAACGCATGCTTTCTAGGGGCTATCCCACGAGTTATCTGAATATATATAAGACAATCCTCTTCCAGTAGGTCGGAAGCCTCCAGTAACTTCAAAATTCTGTCCGGAATAGAGCTGATATCAAATGAGATGTCGACCTTTCTTAAACAATCCTCAAGTCGATTTAGATGTTCTTCTCCAAGAAGAAATTTCCCGTCGATTCTGACAAGCACTTCGTAAACTCCATCCCCAAATAGAAAACCTCTATCAAACACAGAAATCCTTGCATCTTCTTGATCCAAAATTTCATCTCCCAGATAAACCTTTTTTGGGTATTCTAACATTCTACCTAATAGACATGTAGAGGTGCTGTTAGCCTTGTAGCAGATTTGGTGATAGGTTTGTTTCCGCAATCAGCCTAGAGCATCTACGCTTTTTTACAAAAATCAGAATTGGTAGCTAATGTATAGTTTATATTAGTGTTTCCTGCATACCAATTTTGTTTTTCATAACATAACAATTTTGAGCAAAAAACTAAATAGCATCCTATCCGCGCATGGATTTAACGATCCAAAAAACGATCAAAGTCTTTATCAGAAGTTGTCTGGTGCAATCATAAAGGCGATCGTAGCAAAGCAACTTGTCGAAGGTGACAAGTTGCCTCCCTCTCGATTGTTGGGAAAAGATCTTCGTCTGTCAAGGAGTACTGTTATTAAGGCATATGAAATACTTTGCGCAGAAAGGTATGTTCGATCTGTACAAGGTTCCGGGTACTTTGTTAATGATGTGCAGCATAAAAAAATTAAGTATAGCATAAGAACAACAGCTCCTTCCCGGGATGTGCGACCAAAGGTTTCGAGTAGAGCCAAAAGTTTTAAAAAGTTTGCAGGTTTGATGAATCATAGCAAGCACAAAGGGATTGCTTTTAGGCCAGGTTTACCTCCTCTCGATATATTTCCTGTCAGACAATGGCAGATATTAACAAACAATTATTGGAAGGAAGTCACTTTTTCCGAAATGTCGTATGGGTCACCATTGGGATTGGAGGCTCTGAGGAAGAGCATTGCTGACTATTTGAAAATCTATCGAAACATTAACTGTGATTATGAACAGGTAGTTATTGTTACCGGGTCGCTGCACTCATTATCCATTATTGGAGACTTGCTGTTGGACGAAGGAGATCAGGTTGTAGTAGAAAATCCAACGTACGCTAACGCAATAGCTATTTTTAAAAGTTTAAGGTCGAAAATCGTTGCGGCACACCTGGATGATGAAGGTTTATCGCTTGAAAGTATAAAAAAGGTCAAACTAGATAATCCAAAATTGGTATATGTCACCCCCTCTAACCAGTATCCGAGTGGAGTTAAAATGAGCCTTAATCGCCGGTTAGAGTTGTTGGATTGGGCCAACAAGAGGAACTGTTTGATTGTTGAAGATGACTATGATCATGAATTCAGCAATTGGGAAAATCCCATCACCTCAATATTTGGGCTGGACAATAGCAACAGCGTGATCTATCAAGGCACTTTCAACAAATTATTGCACCCTTCTATTCGTCTGGGTTACTTAATAGTGCCTCCCTATTTGACATCTGATATAAAAGCTATTTGCGAACAATCTATACGTTTTGTGTCGCCCATTACCCAGAAAATAATGTCCGCTTTTATCGAGAAGGATCATTTGAGCAATCACCTGAGAAAGGTGGTGCAGATATCCAATGAAAGAAGAAATATTTTTATTGATTCCTTCAGTAAGCATTTTGAAAATAAGGTTAAGCTCCACCCTGTCAATGATGGTCTTCACGTAATCGCCAAACTGCCTTCTGAGGTGAATGATGTTGAAATGTCTCATTACCTTGAGGAGAATGGGATCATAGCTTTTCCGTATAGCAAGTATTTTCCGAAGGGACCAAAAGAAAATGGATTGCTAATGGGTTATTCATCTGTTGCCCCTCGAATAATAGAGGAGAGAATGGGGAAGATGCATAAGGTTTTTAAAGAGTATATCGGAGATAAATTATGAGCTTACGCTCTACTTCCAACTATTTTTCTTAGCCAATCATAATAGAGAGCGATAAACAGGAACAATGTCATGGACCAAATCACAAGCACATTAAAGGTTTTGGTGTCAATGTACGAGCCTGCAAAATATTTTTCCGGGTAATAGAAATTCGTTCGAAAGTCCAGGGCATGTTTAGGATTAGGGTTTCTGGCATAGATCGGGTAGATCTTCTGGATAAGCTCGCCATTGGATTGAACAATACGTTTTTTTGTGCCAATGTTTCGAAGCATGTAGTTAATCCTGTCATTTTCGTAACGGCTCTTCATGTCATAGAATGCAGTCTCTTTTTCTTCGGTTGATGTTAGACTTGCAACTTTTGAATCCAATTCCGTTTTGGCTTCTTTCCTTCTATTGTTATAGACGCGTTGTAATGCGCTTAAAAATTCCTGAGCCTCATCATATACTTTCGAAAATTGATCCTTTGTTAGTTTTTCAACATTCGGAAATTTGTCTGCGCCGAAGACATTTAGCTCTTTTTCGATTTCATCCTGGATCAATCTTAATTTTTGTTCAACAAGTGTATTATCAGGATTGGTATAGCACCACGCAAGATTATCCTGAAGGAACTTAATGTAATAAATAGACTTATAGGTATTCTGGGCCACCGTCCGGTCTAAATCATAAAATTGTACATTGTGCGGATTGTCCTTGAATTGAGTGACAGCGATGGCTTCATACGCCCAGCGAGAAGCCATCAATTCCCCGATCAATGGTACCTTCTTTTCGTTGGAGAATGCACTGTTTAGCTTATTGAAATCAACAACTACTCCACTTAGTATTAATTGCGGGATTATTAGGAGTGGGATTAGGATATATATCGTGATCACTGAATTAAACCCGGAAGAAATGTTTAATCCAAGAATGTTAGCAAAACATGAAACCGAAAAAAGAATGATCCAATATGATGTAGTCATTCCTTTTATTTCCAATATAGCTGATCCAAGCAGAATGAACAGGAGTGTCTGTAAAGCAGAAAGTCCAAACAAAATGAGTGTTTTAGAAGAGAGATAACTGAACCTGCTAAGATTGAGAAAGGTCTCTCGTTTTAATATTTTCCTGTCTTTTATAATTTCTTCGGCACTAACCGTTAGACCCATAAATAGGGCGACAATAATGCTCATGAAAAAGAAAACAGGAATGTTCTCATTGGCATAAAAAGTATAGCTGGATCCTGCAGCTGAATATTTTGTGATAATTGCAAGCAAAAAAGCCAGGACCGGAGCCTCCAGCAAATTGATGATCACGTACTGTCGATTGCTAATCTTTGAAAGGAGATCTCGCTTTAAAAAAATTTGTACCTGCTTAAATCTATTTGGTATCGAAAGATTTTGTGCAGGCTTTTCATTTTCTTCTTTTTCCTTTAGAACGTTGGTTCCCGACTGGTAATGTTCGTGCCATTGCTCTGCACTGTACTTTCTTTTATTGGTGACTTTTCCATACTCATCGACGACTTTTGTTTCGATGATATTAAAGATCTGTTCCGGATTTACGTTTCCACACTCAATGCAGGCACCCTGCTCTTTGTCGATCATGTCGACAATCTTTTTGAAGTAGGTTACGGACTCAACCGGATTTCCATAGTAGATCTGATGACCTCCAATGTCAAGGATCACCAGTTTATCAAACATCTTAAAAATGTCAGAGGAGGGTTGATGGATGACCACAAATACCATTTTCCCTCTCAAAGAGAGTTCTTTTAGAAGATCCATGATATTTTCGGAATCTCTCGACGAGAGTCCACTGGTTGGCTCATCAACGAAAAGAACTGAAGGTTCACGTAGTAACTCAAGCCCGATATTCAGGCGTTTTCTCTGACCTCCACTAATGGTTTTCTGAAGCGGATTTCCAACCTTGAGGTCTTTCGCTTCTGTGAGGCCAAGGGAATCAATGGTCTTGTTTACCAGCTCTTCTAACTCAGATTTATTTGCTTTTGAAAAACACAATTTAGAGGCATAATAAAGATTTTGGAATACGGTCAAATCTTCAATAAGGAGGTCATCCTGGGGAACGAACCCGATGACACCTTCCACTTCCTTTGGATTCTTGTAGATGTCTACTCCATTAATTCGTACTGATCCTTCGGATGGTTTGGACGTGCCGTTCAAAACATTAAAAAGGGTAGATTTTCCGGCACCACTTCCTCCCATTATTCCAAACAGTTTTCCGGATGACTCGGAAATGTTAATGTTTACTAGTCCCTTTTTCCCATTCTTGAAGTTGTAACTGATATTCTCTGCTACAAACGAAATTTTTGTCTCAGCTACTTCCTCCCGATATGAAGTGAGAACATCGCTAAAGTAAAGCCGATCCGTTCGTTTCCCCTTCAAAGAACTGCCGTTTGGTAGAATCTTTATTTTACCTGGAGATATAAGCAGTCCATC
>JANQEC010000117.1 GCA_028278585.1 Cyclobacteriaceae bacterium
GAGTGAACCTAACAAAAAGCCAATACCTATACCGAGGACGCCCGCAACGATCTTATCTGTTAGACCATTCCACCAAATACCCCTGATTTCTTTCTTCAATTTGCTAATGGTGTCATCCATAGCTGCTATTTGCTGCTTGAGATCATTGTTATTCGTAGCTAACTCCCTATTGTTCTCTTTCATTACATCCAGGCTCTGATCCAATTCTTTCAATATCTCATCAAATCCTTCTTCAATGACCGTACTGTCAGATTCCATCTTCTTCAGGATTTTTGATACCAATTTTTCTACTTCCTTCACTTTATTCAGCAATTCTACATTTACGGATTTCAATTCCACATTTAGTTTTCTTGCATCGCTAAGTTCATCCAGTTTTTCATTTAGAAGCAACGCCCGTGAAGAGCTTATAATGTAAGCTGAGTCGGTGTTTACCTCAATAATATCTCCTTCCTTCACAAGCATCTTTTGATCTGATGATCGGAACTTTTTCGTTTGCGAAAATCCTGAAAGAGAAATCCCAAGGATAACTAGAAGTAAAAATGATTTTCTCATAATTAGAATTTTAAAGCATCAAGATTAGCTGTATCCAGGGGAATATCCAGATCCAGTGTGTCAAACTCCCGGATGAGCATGTTGAGTTCATTTCTTACCCTGGATACACTTGTAGCCTGATTTCTTGTGATCTCATTTACTTTATTTCTGAACTGGTCTGCCTTTTCACGGGTTGCTTCGAGGTTATCAAACAACAATTCATAATCTGCTTGCAGCTGTTCATAGTCTGAAGCAATTCCCTGCAGAGAATCCACTTGCACCTCAAGCTGATTCGTCAGCTCTTTTGCCTTCCTAAGTGATCTTCCGTTTAGAAAAAAGAAACCTGCAAACAGCACAATGATTGCAATGCCTGAGATGATGATTTGCTTTCTTGTCATTTCACAAAGCTTTGGTTCTTATATCTAAGATCTATAATTGAGCCGTGAAATTCAAATTTTACTTAAAACGGAATATCTATTATGTAAGGTGTTCTTATTGGTTGCTACAGACGTTAATATTCACAGCATATAGTGGTCTCTGTTCAAACTCAATCCAGTTCCACAATCAAATCTTCCTGTTCAACAAGTTGACCGGCATTTAAGTGAATTTTCTTCACCTTCCCTGAAACTGGAGATGCTACAGATGTTTCCATTTTCATCGCTTCGATCACAAAGAGAATATCGTCCTGACTCACTTTGTCTCCTTCTTTCACTAGAATATCAGCAATTTTTCCCTGCAGTGGCGCCCCGATCTCCAGCTCATTTTCCACTTTTCTATTTGAGACTTTCTGAACAGTTACACTTTTGTCTCGAATAGATATTCTTCTTGTTTGACCGTTTAAGCGGAAAGCCACCATTCGCATACCATTTTCCTCCGGTTCGGTAATAACAATCATTTCAATGATTATGGTCTTACCTTTCCCAATTTCTACCAATATTTCTTCACCCGGTTTCATCCCATAGAAAAACACCGGAGTTGGCAACTGACTGATCTCATCAAACAGTTGAAGATGTTCGTAATAGTCTTTGAATACCTCAGGATAGAGTTTGTACGAAAGAAAATCTTCAAATTCAGAGTTTGGAAACTCCTTCCGAAATGAATCGAATTCTCCTTCAAAATCCACAGGCTTCATTCCATCATTAGCCCTTCCCTTAAGTGGCGTTCCCTTCTTAAGTATGATCTTACTTAGCTCTGCAGGAAATCCTCCTTCAGGAAAACCCAGATTCCCTCTGAACAAACCGACCACTGATTCCGGGAATGACAAAGACTCACCTTTACTCAATACATCCTCTGAAGTCAGATCATTTGCCGTCATGTACATCGCCATATCACCCACCACCTTTGATGAAGGAGTTACCTTCACTATATCACCAAAAAGTTGATTAACTGCTGCGTAATTCTTCTTAATGGCTTCAAACTTTTCTTCTAACCCAAGTGCTATCGCTTGTGGTCTTAAGTTGGAATATTGTCCGCCGGGAATCTCGTGCTCATAAACCTCAGCAGTCCCTGCTTTCAGCCCAGATTCAAAAGGATAGTAATAGCTTCGTACACCCTCATAATAATTTGAGTGTTCATTGAGTGACTTTAAATTCATCTTTCGCCCTCTCTCATGATATTCCAAGGAGGCTACCAATGAATTGAAATTAGGTTGTGATGTGAGCCCGGAGACTGATGCAAGAGACACATCCACGATATCTACTCCCGCCTCTATCGCTTTCATGTACATTGCTGATTGAATTGAAGAAGTGTCATGGGTGTGTAGATGAATCGGTAAATCAACAGCTTTTTTAAGTTCAGAAATAAGCAACTCGGCACTATAAGGTTTCAAAAGCCCGGCCATGTCTTTGATCGCTAAAATGTGCGCACCAAGATCTTCCAGCTTTCGCGCCATATCCAGGTAATACTGAACGGTGTACTTTTTTTGCTTGTCATCAAGAATTTCTCCAGTATAGCAAATGCACGCTTCTGCCAATGATTCCGTACGTTCCCTCACTGCTTTAATACTGCATTTCATGTTCTCAACCCAGTTCAGTGAATCGAAGATTCGGAAAATATCCATGCCTTTTTCCGCTGAGGTTTCGATAAACTTCTCTATCAGGTTATCCGGATAAGCCGTGTAACCAACGGCGTTGGATCCCCTCAACAACATTTGAAAAAGAATATTCGGAATCGCATCTCTAAGCAACATCAATCTCTTCCAGGGACTTTCCTTCAGAAATCGCATGGATACATCGAATGTTGCACCGCCCCACATTTCAAGTGAGAATACCTCTGGGTTTTCGACCGCATAACTCCTTGCTACTTCCAGCATATCCCGTGTTCGGAATCTTGTAGCGAGCAGCGATTGGTGGGCATCTCGCATGGTGGTGTCTGTAAAGTGAACTTTAGGATCTTTCTTCAGTTGCTGAATGAATTTTTCCCGACCTAAATCTTTGAGTAAATCTCGTGTACCACCTGGAACGCTTGCATCTTTTCCTATCAAAGGGGGTATTGGAGTTCGAAACTTCTTGTTCTCGTTCTTGCCCTTCACATCAGGATTTCCATTGATCGATACTTCTCCAATATACTTCAGTGTCTTGGTTCCACGATCGAAGCTCTTCTTAATTTTGAACAGCTCAGGATGGCTATCGATAAAGCTAACGGTAGCTTTTCCCTCAAAAAATTCCTTGTTGTTTATGACATTTTCCAGGAAGCCAATATTTGTCTTTACTCCTCTGACTCTGAATTCCCTTAAAGCCCGGTGTAATCGTTGCGATGTTCCTTTTAGCGTCCGGCCTTTTGCTGTAACTTTTACCAGGAGGGAATCGAAGAAAGGTGAGATCTTTACCCCGTTGTAAACATTTCCTGCATCAAGACGAATACCAAACCCTCCTGCACTGCGATACGCTATAATCGTCCCATAGTCTGGTTTGAATCCATTTTCCGGATCTTCAGTAGTAACACGACATTGGATCGCGCAACCACGAATAGTAATATCTTCCTGTGATGGAATAAGTATCTGGGGATCATCCAATTTGTATTCTGCGGCAATTAGAATCTGAGATCGGACAATATCTATATCGGTAATTTCTTCCGTGATCGTGTGTTCAACTTGTACTCTGGGGTTTACCTCAATGAAATAAATCTTCTCATCAGGATCTACTAAAAATTCAACAGTACCGGCATTATTGTAGTTGACATAACCAGCTATCTTCAGTGCATACTCATACAAGCGATTTCTTGTTGATTTTTTCAATCCAAAACTTGGAGCTACTTCCACTACTTTCTGGAATCGCCTTTGCACCGAGCAATCCCTTTCAAACAGGTGAACGATGTTCCCAAAATTGTCTGCTAAAATTTGTACCTCAATATGTTTGGGGTTTTCTACGTACTTCTCAAGGAAAATAGTATCGTCACCAAACGCCTTACCAGCTTCTGACTTGGCTTCATTGTATGACTTAATAAGGGATTCCTGATCCCTAACTACACGCATTCCACGTCCGCCTCCACCAGCTGAGGCTTTAATAATTACGGGATATCCAATTCGCTCCGCCTCTGTAATTGCAATTTGTTCATCAGATAGTGGTTGCTCATTGTCTTCGATCACCGGCACTTTGGCAGCTCGAGCCACTTCTTTTGCTTTCACCTTGTCCCCTAATTGCATCATAACATTGGGTTTGGGTCCAATAAAAACAATGCCTTCTTCAATGCAACGTTCCACAAAGTGTACATTTTCGGAAAGGAAACCATAGCCTGGATGAATGGCTTCTACACTATTTGCCTTGGCGACAGATATAATCTCTTCGATATCCAGGTATGGTTTTAATGGTTCTGTATCGACACCAATCTGGTAAGCTTCATCTGCTTTATATCGATGAAGTGAGTATCGGTCTTCATGTGTATAAATCGCTACTGATCTGATGTGGAGTTCAGAGATGGCACGCAAAACGCGAATGGCAATCTCTCCACGATTCGCCACCATGATTTTCTTGAAGAATTTCTTTTCGGTCATGCCAGTGTTAGGTTATGGCCTTGAAATTAAATCATATCTCTGAACTAATGGATCTTCACTTCATTGATTGATGTATCTAGCTCTTTAATCAAAAAAACAAATGGAATTAGTTCTTCTCCTCTAGCTTCCAATCCCTTCCACCAGGTGGTAAATTATCATTTAAGTACCTTGTCAGGATCTCTTGAAGATGTCTTGATGTATTCACACCTTCACGAATACCGTGCGTTCGATTTGGGTAGGACATCATCGAGAATATTTTATTGTGCTCAATGAGTTTGTTTACTAATTGCTCTGTGTTCTGATAATGGACATTATCATCACCTGTCCCATGAACAAGTAACAGATTACCTTTCAGGTTCTGAGCAAAATTTACCGGAGATCCCTTTTCATAACTTTCCGGCATTAGCTGAGGTACACCAGAATACCTCTCCTGGTATATATTATCATACAGTAACTGGTTAGTGACCGGGGCAACTGACATGCCTGTCTTATAGATCTCTGGATATCGAAACATCATGTTGAGAGTCATGGCTCCTCCTCCACTCCATCCCCATATTCCTATACGATCCTCATCTACAAAGTCAAATTTTTCCATAATAGCCCTTGCTCCATCAGCCTGATCTTTTGAAGACTGAACACCAATTTGACCATATACACTTTTTCTCCATTCTCTCCCTTTTGGTCCGGGAGTGCCTCGATTTTCTACACTCATCACAATGTAACCCCGCTCAGTTAACATGCTATGCCACAAGTATCTATTCCCACTCCAGCGATCGATCACGGTTTGACCGGCTGGCTCGCCATAGACATAAAAAAGAACAGGGTATTTCTTGTTAGGGTCAAAATTGACAGGCTTCATCATCCAACACTCCAAAGATGTTCCATCAGATGCTTCAACATTGAAAAATTCAACGTTTGGCTGATTAATAGTTTCCAATGCATTTCGCAAAGCGTCGTTGGTAACTAACGTTTGAAGCACTTTATGGTCCGGAAGTGATACCAATTCGTGAATCCATGGCTGGACTGCAGTCGAGTAAGAATGAAGTGCGTATTTACCATTAGGTGCCACCTCATAGCTGTGCCATCCCGGCTGATCATCGGGAGTAAGTCGTTGGGCCTTCCCCTTTCCATTCATCTTCACCCTATATAGGTAACGTTGCGCCGCATTATCAGGCGATGCTATATAATACAACCAATCTGAATCTTCACTCAGTAGGGAAACGCTCATCATATCAAGTCCATCCGGGCTAATCCGTTTTTCCTTCCCATCAGTTATGACATAGGCTGCTTTCCAACCACTTTTCTGTGTTACCCATGTAAAGGATCTACCATCATTCAGAAATTGAAAATCATTCACAACATCCAACCAGGCCGTTTCTTCATCCTGGTAGACGATGTTGGTCTCACCAGTGGATATATCACACTTGGTTACACGATTCAAATTTTGTGGTCGATTTACATGTTGAACCAACAGTGATTTTGAGTCTTTAGCCCAAATCATACGTGGCAGATAGTTATTGGATGGATCACCAGGAAATTTCATCCATGTGGTTTCTCCTCCACTCACGTCTACTACTCCTATTTTAGCTTCAGAGGGTTTTTCTCCTGCTTTCGGGTATTGAACAGGTACGGTATATGAATAGACTGAGTCCGTTGTATTAATCATAAGGAAGTTCCGGATGTCTGTTGCATCAATTCGCCAATATGCAACTTTCTTTCCGTCAGGACTCCACCTAAATCCATCCCTACAGCTAAACTCCTCCTCGTACACCCAATCGAAGGTTCCATTGATGATCTTATCTGTTCCATCGGTTGTTAACGGCGTGATCTTATGATCGGTCAATCTTTCAACATAAACATTATGTTCCCGCACATAGGCAACGTTCGAGCCATCTGGTGAAAACTTGGCAAACATTAAAGTCGAGGGTTTAGCATCAGCTCCTCCAAGCTTCTCAAGTTTTTTTGTTTTCAAATCATAAACCCAATAATCACCTTTCGTATTTAGCCGCCATACCCGTACTGAGTTCGTATAGATCAGGGCTTTCGACTTATCACCGGACCAATCGTAGCTTTCAATTTGTAGCGGTATGTTCTCTCCTTCTGGAATCAAATCAGCCGCCCGAATCAAGATTGTACTTCCTTTTCCTGGTTGGTTACTTACAAGATCGAGCTGATTCTCATATTCAATTGATGGTTCCAATGTGGTATAGGATTCTCCACCATCGAACCATTCGAGTTGTGGTGATGCATCACTGCTGAACTCAGTTGAAGTAAAAATTCTTTCAAGCGAAAGTTTTGATTTGTCTTGCGCTTGAATGATGAAAACATGTAGTGCAAACAATAGTAAAGTCAAGGTTTTCTTCATGAGATAGATTTAATGATTAAAAAGGGCAATTTAACTACTCAGTTGGAGAACTTTTGTAAAGTAATTGCACAAACGAACCCATTTCTCACCGGCAGCAAACTATGCTGTAAGGTGTAAACGGATGATAATTCGGCTAAAATTAAATGCAGAAGACCCAATTTTATAGGGTTAGTTTTGTCCTTAATTTAGATATGGCAGAACTCAAAACATTCTTCGAAAAGTATATCCCGAAAACTGATACCCAGGACTTGGAGAGTTCATTCGGAGTCACACAAAAACTGAGAAAAAAAGAATTTCTATTGAAGCCTGACCAACGATGTTCATTTCTGGCTTTCGTAAAAAAGGGCACTTTCAGAGTCTTTTTTTATGATAGTGAAGGGACTGAAGTTACTGTTTGGTTTTCGTGGGAAGGAATGATGATCGGTGATTTGCTTGCTTTTTACAAAGAATCCAGATCGATCTTCTATGTCCAGGCAATAGAAGAAAGTGAAATATGCAGTATTTCCAAGAATGATCTTGAGCAGCTTTATCTCAAGAATTCACACTACTTACAGTTTGGAAGAAAATATGCAGAATACGTATCCATTAATGTTATGCAACGAATGTTGTCTTTTCAGACCAAGTCTGCTGAAATGCGATACCTGGAACTTTTGGCTAACCCAAATTACATGAAAAAAATACCACTCAAATATCTCGCTTCCTTCCTGGGAATCACTGACACATCTTTAAGCCGAATTCGAAAAAATATTGCTTAAGTTATTTCTTGCCATATGGTAAGATTTTTCAATGATCGGGTTTTCATTTTTGCTTCTTACAATCAAATGGAAGTAAATGAAATCATACAACAAAGAACTTTATCCATTTAAGAGTAAATGGATTGATATTGATGGGAATGCCATCCATTACATAGATGAAGGTGAGGGTACTATTATTTTATTTAGTCATCCGGCTATTGGCTCTTCATTTATGTACCGAGAGTTTATCAAGGCGCTTAGAAGTAAATACAGATGCATAGCAATTGACTATCCCGGGTTTGGATTATCAGAAAAATCTGATAGATACGAGGTTAGTATTGAAAATCAAAGTCAGATTCTTGAAAAGTTCATCAAGAGACTCAACCTCAGAGATATTTATGGCCTGGGACATGATACAGGCGGACCATCACTTTTTGGCATAGTTACCCGAAACAATGATCTTTTCAATGGGTTAATCTTAACAGATACCCTGATCTTTCCAATCTCTGAATACCCACAAATAGACAAAATGCTTAGAATTCTTGGAAGCAAATTTTTTGTTTGGTTCAATGCTTCTACGAACTTCCTGGTTAACGCGACTTACAGGTTCGGGGTGAGAACCCGTAAATTGACAGTTGCCGAAAGAAATCAATACAAACAAATGTTTA
The DNA here is from genome assembly GCA_028278585.1 of Cyclobacteriaceae bacterium. Classification (GTDB taxonomy): domain Bacteria; phylum Bacteroidota; class Bacteroidia; order Cytophagales; family Cyclobacteriaceae; genus Ekhidna. The sequence continues at coordinate 8,290 of JANQEC010000117.1, forward strand.
ATACTCCACAGAAAAGAAAGTACATAACTACAATGTTGCACAACCTTAAGGCAAGTGAAGACTATATGCAAAACATTAAAAAGGATTTTGAACTTGACCTAAGAACAAAACCTGCTCTACTTATTTATGGTGATGAAGATCCAGTGAAGAAATTAGGTATCGCGGAGAGAATTCATAATCTGCTAAATGATTCGAAATTGCACTTTATCGAAAAAGAAGGTCATTTTCCACATGAAGGACAATCGGAAAAAATGAGTAACATAATTCATAATTGGATTGTAAAACTTACTGCCCAAGAGACATTGCCTGAGTTGATGGAGACTTAAGGATCACCTCCCACAAATTCCTTTGAAGTCGCACCACTGGCATTTTCCCTCATCCTCTGTTTGATCAAAAGGTTGTTCCATTCCGTAGATTTCACCGAGCAAAGAAGAAAAGCGTTGTTCAAACTCCTCCAGATGTCCACGCGCATCAGCAATGGGTTGTCCTTTGATCTTTAAACGCTCGTCAAAATCTGGAGTAAAGAGCTCCTGGATATTTAAGATGCCTGGTACAATTGGTTCTTCAGTTCCATGTTTTGCTCCATAAAGCCAGGCATAGTATAGCGTCTGAAACCCAGCCTTGTTCCTGGGTAATCGATAATAGCTAGAGGTTCGATCAAATACTTTCTGAACACTTTCAATTTCGGTCTTATCCCGGCCACTTTTGTAATCGATGACCCGGACCTGGCCATCCTTTCGATCCACCCGGTCAATAATTCCTTTCAGGTGGATCCTGAATTCCTTACCATTTGGCTTGATGGTCAGGAATCGATCGTAATTCCCGTCTTTGTCGTTTTCTAAACTTCTGATCTCAAAGGGAGCATAAGCTTCGTCTAACTCAAGTGTCTTGTTAACAAATCTTTCAATTATTTCAGACATCACAACATTTCTCCCTTTGACCTCAAAACGCTGTCTGTCTTTCAGCCGGAAATGTTTTCTAAAAGATTTTTCAATTGCCCCACTGACTGAACTCTTTAACCGGAAGAAATCGTTCTTTTCAACTACCCGATCTGATTTGTCTCTGGTCACATCTTCATATAATAGCTCCATCACCTTGTGGAGAACATTTCCAAAATCCCTTGGGGAAAGTTCATCGCTCAGTTCATCTGGAGTAAACAGGCGCATCACATATTTGAAATAGAATTGCAGCCTACACTCCAGGTATACATTCAACGCAGATGGAGACAATTTTTTCTCTCCTTTGTCTGTGTACATCCGAAGGCGGGAGATGATATCATCCGTTTTTTCTATACTGATGGGTTCATGCTCTCGGATCATTACCGGGTTACTCAACCGATGACGATTAATCGTAAGTCCGCTTTCATGCTCAATTTGACGAATAAACCGGCTTACTTCACCGCTTAGTCCAAAGTCCGCAAACATGTTGTAGTAAAACGACAGCTTCTCGGCTCGATGAAATAACCGATAAAACAAATAAGCGTAAATCGCATCTTGAACTTCAAAAGTTGGTAAATCAAAAGCTTTCCGGATTCGGTATGGAATGAACGACCCCAGCCTTTGCGGGGCCGGGAAAATGTCTTCATTCATATTCAGCATGAAGACGTACTTAAAATCCAGGTTTCGGGTTTCGAGAACCCCCATTACCTGCAGTCCTTCCACTGGCTCTCCACTAAATGGAATTTTGACAGAACGGGCTGCTTTTCTGAAAAGGCTTTTGAATGTCTTGAGGTCTACGTCAATTGATTGCTTACTTAATATCTCATCAAGCCTGGATAACATTTGCTTGAAGTGGTAAAGGAATTCTCGCTCTAACCCAAAACGCTCCACCGTCTCTTCAGCCAGTGTCTCTACTATTTGTTTCAGGTAGGCAGCGTGTGTTTCTTCTTCTCTTACGGACCTAAAAATTGCATCCAGCGTAGCGGAACCAAGTTCTTGAATGTCTTGCTGTAAAACCCGAACCTGATTATTCTTTTTGATGAATCCAATGAATTTTTCCAGCTTATCCCCATTTTGTTCGTAGAGGTAAGGGTGGCTCAACACATCGATCACGGGTTTATGGTAGAACGTGATCCAGTTTTCAGGCGTCAGATGTTTATGTTCCTGAGAATCCAGAGCAGCTTCCAGCAAACCAAACAAAGGAGTTTCTTTCAACGGATACCCCATGGTTACATTGAGCTTTTCAACTTCCGGAGGAATGGCATTAAGCACCGGAAACAACATGTAATCCTGCGGCAATACAATCACAATCTCCTCAGGCTTAGCCCTTCCCGAACCGACCAGTTCTTTTACACGCTCACCAATGACTTTTGCCTGACCTACTTCAAGGGAAACTCCGGTAACATCTACATCTTTATCCGCCCGTATCCTTTTTGGCATTTCTCCCGGAAAGGTTTTACCAAACACAGTATCGTTACGATATTTTCGCAAAAAGTCACCAGCTTCCTGTTTTTCATCATCAAGGTAGTATTCATCGACATCCCAAAAGATCTCTGCCTGATGCTCTATGGCGAAATGCTTAATCAATTTTTCCTCTGCCGGAGTAAGCGCATTGAAACCTGCAAAGATCAAAGAGCCATCTACATTCAACTCATTAGATTCAATTGATTCCACCAACTGGCGATATATCATAGAGGTATAACCAATTTCAGACCTTTGCAACCTTTCCTTGAACGATTCATAAACCGGGGAAAGGATTCGCCATGTTTCAATGAATTGTTCTTGTGATTTTGAAGCTGTTGGAAAAAACTCTTGCCAAAAGCGCTGTATGACTTTTTCTTGTTCAGGATCTAAAAAATAGAAGTCTTCTGCTATCTGACGATCACTCTTGATGTAGTGAAACAATTGCTTTGGATTGACAAGGTAGTGATCAACCTCTTCAAAATCCCGAAGCAACATTTCACCCCAGAAGTAAAAGGATTCAAAACCTTCAGAGACCGGGTTGTTTGCCTTAAATGCTTCAAACAGTTCAAAGACCAGCGTGAGTGTATCTGTCTTTTTCACTTTTGAAAATTGAAAAAGAAAATCCTCAAGGCTTTTCACTCGTGGCGACCAGACCGGCTTATCAATTCTTTGTGACAGGTGTTTCTTAAGGAAAAGTCCAGCCCTTCTGTTTGGAAAAATGATGGTACACTGACCTAACTGATCAGCATATTTTTCCAACAGATGATCCGCGATCTCTTCAAGAAATTTTGAGTTTGACATCCAGGGTTTGGTCTTTTATGCTCCTTGTGAACCTGGTGGTAATATTCTACAGAAAAGACCATAACGACACTATGATTGATTCACAGTTTTTCCACAATTTCAGAAATATTAGCGAACTATAAATCTTCCAGTGAATTGTCTATTTCCAGTGTCAGTCAAATCATAAAAATAGATGCCGCTCATCAGGTTAGAACGGCTCAATCTGAATTGATCTCCGTTCAAATTTGCATGTTGCATAATTAGATTTCCAGCTGGATCAAAGATCTTGAGTACTGCATCTTGAAGACTTCCGGAGGTTAATTCGATGGTAAAATCATTTTCGATTGGATTCGGATAAATCGTTACCCCATCATAAAATTGTTCTTCAGCGCTTAATATAACATCCCGAATGGCTCTATCGTCATTGCTAACCACCGCCCATGCAATTTCCTGCATCATTTGCGCTTGCGCAGTAGTCGGCGCCTCAAATTGCCAGCCAGCTGCAGCGAACGTTTCATTCGTCAGTCCTACCGGACTTTCCCCAAAAATGGTAGCAAAATGAACACAAGCAGATAAATAGTAGGTCATTTCTGTTGGGTGAATGGTAGCTTCTGGAATATCATCCGGATCGAATACATCAAGCCAATCTGTGATACCCGGAAATACCCCAGCCCTAATGCTGTCGACCATTGCCTGATAAGCAGAAGCCACGGGAACAATCAGTACTGAACGACCGGAATTGATTTCACTGACCGAGTCGGCGATCATTTCCCAGATGGGTCTCATTTCGGCATTCAGCGCTACCCAATCCTCATATGGAGTAGCATTTGTAAGATTGATTTCGTTGTGAAATTCCATCAGGTAGACTTGAGTATTAGCGTTCGCGCTTATAGCCAGATCGAAGAAATTATCAAGTGATTGGTAAGAAGTGATGATATTTTCGTTGCAAAACTGGCTACCCAGCAAAACCTCCTGAATAGGAATTTGCTCCGCTAAAACAAGGATATCATAATTTCCAGTAGCAATTTCAACATGGGAATCCGTACCTCCCTGTGGTTCGGAATGACTAAACCACTGATTGGCCAGGCAAGTCCCGCCAATAAATTGGAATCCATAGTCGTAGGTTGAAATGTTTGCATCAACGGCCAAATCATTGACCATTTCACCAACGATAAGGTCCCAGCCAAAACCGCTATGACCTACATAGTAGGTGTTGTGTTGAGCGTTAAGAAAAAGAAGGTTGAGTGTAAAAAAGAGTCCAATGGCAATTCTCATGGTTAATTAAAATTTTAAGTTCTGCAAATGCGGAACTGTATAATTAAAACAATAAGTAAAGCATTGGTTGCTTTTATAAAGGTAGCAAAAGGGAGTCAAACCCCTAAACGGGCACTAATTTTTTCTCTTTGAGGTAGAGAAGGTAACCTTCTGTTTGATAGCCCATTTCTTTTAAGAGATCAACATAATGTTGTACCTGGACATTGTCTTTATTGGAAGGCTTGCCGCTTTTGAAATCGACAACAGTTGCAGTGTTACCTTGAATGATTACACGGTCCATTCGCTTTACTTCGCCATCTTTTGGTAAAACCACTACTTCTGTTTTTACATCCAAATCTGGCTCAAACCATGAACCAACCTTTTCTATCTTCCACAAATCAGAAAAAAGGTTAGAAAAAAAGGCTTTGTCAGCAGCAGTAATCTGCATAGACTTCTCGTATCTATCCAATACTTCTCGGGCTTCATCCCGGGTCCTGATCTCTGATAAGATCTGATGAAGAAGGATTCCTTCCCTTCTTTTCTTTTCGATCTCAGGGTCAAAATAGGCAGCACCTGTTTTTCTAATTGTAAGTCTATTGCTCCATTTATATGTGGGATAGGAAGCCAGGGATGTATGCATTTCGTATGGTCTGGCCGTTTTAGCCAGGAGCGTCCCTTTTCTGAATAATGTACTTTTCTCGTCCCAGCCATTGGGTTGGTTTTGACCAAAATAAGCCCATAACAGCTTCGACATATCACCATAAGAGGTAGACTTAGCGGAAGGAGTTTCACAAAAAGCAAACAGTCCTCGTTCTGCTCTGGTAAATGCCACATAAAGCATGTTCAAACTTTCGAGGTACCACTTTGCCATTTCATCCTGGTAAGATTCTGCAAAACGCGTTTTAGTCAGACTGCTTGAATATTCTATGGGAATTGAATCGAGAAGATCAAACGGCTTTTCTTCTGGTGATTTGTACCAGGAAGTATGCCTCCTGCTATCCAGGCTGAACGTACAAAAAGGAACAATCACAATTGGATATTGTAATCCTTTGGATTTATGCAGGGTGATCACTTCAATTGCATCCAAAGCTCCGGTTAGTTGTACTGATCTACTTTCAGCTTCATCCTTCCACCATTCCATAAACAGGCGAATGTCGGATCGTTTGTTTTTTCCAAATTCTAAAATAGCATCCTGAAAGGCCTGTAAATAAGCAAACTCGTCACTGATCTCATCCAACTTAAACAAGCGAACCAATACTTCGGTCAATTCAAAAATCGGGACATGTAACAAATGCTCCTGATGACGGACAAAAGCTTCGGGTAATAAACCTGTTCCCATACTGGCAAAATCCTGGTGTTTATTTAGTTTCCTCCCTAACACCACCTGTTGGTATTCAAAAATCAAATCCTTCTCAACTACGTCGTCTTTTGGATTCAGTAAGTAATTGAATGCTGTTAGAATCAAGCGAACAACTCGAGAGCTGGAGATCAACATTCCATCCGCTGATATTACCTCAATACTTGTATCATTGTCTTTTTTATGATCCAGGATCGCATGCACAATTTGGCTTGCCTCTCGATTTGTTCGAACCAACATAGCCATATCGTTTAGGCTATGTCCTTCGCTTTGCAGTTTTTCTATCAATTGAATGGTATGATCAATTGATATTTCTTGCCAGGATTCCTCACGCTCCTTCTTAAAAAATTCCACATGTACCAGGCCTTCTGTGTCCTTGTTGCGCTCTGCCACTTTCTGTTCTACCGAATTATATGCGGTCCGCAACATTTCCCTTCCGTTTTCATTAATAGCATCACCTGCCAATTCACCAATCAATTCCGGAAGTGCGGAAAAAAGCTGATTATTAAAATCAATAATATTTTCAGCACTCCTGTAATTTGTATTGTTCGAATCGTCAGGTTGTGCAACCGGGATATCTTTTTGGATGCCATTCATTAGCAATGAAGGATCTCCTCCTCTAAATCCATAAATGGATTGTTTCGCATCTCCAACAATAATATTTTCATTTCCATTAGCCAGGCTTTCTTCCAATAAAGGACGGAAATTTTTCCATTGAAAGATCGAGGTGTCCTGAAACTCATCGATAAGGAAATGGCTATACCTGCTTCCTACTTTTTCATAGATAAAAGGTGCATCTGAATCATCGATGATTTGATTGAGAAAATCCGGGAGATCGGAAATCATAATAATTTCCTCTTCTTTTTTATACTCCTGCAATCGGTGGGTAAGGTCCGACAGGAGCCCCAATGTATAGAGATGCTTTAGTACCGCCCTGGAAGTAAAATAGTCTTGTTGATTCTTTTCAAAATACTCCAGGGCTTGATTCATTAGCGGCATCAACTTTTCAATCGCCAATTGAAGTATTTGTGCACGTTTATCACTGGCTTTAGCCGTCCAGGCTTCTGGATCTTGCCTGGCATTCTCAACTGTCTTATTAATAAGCGTTTTAAAATCCTTGGTAATCAGCCGATTGAAAAAATTCGGAAGCGTTTGCTTCTTTCCACCACTAAAATCATCCAACCCAATACCTGATGCAGAAACAATTTTATGAAACTCCTGACCTATCTTCTTAAGACTATTCTCAAACGCATACTTATTTTTCAGAAGATTATCTTGAAGTTCAGCGATCCGCTCCTTTACATCTTCTCTGTCAAATTGTTCACGTGATAACTTTTTAAATTCTTCAGAAAACAATTGTCCGGCAAGCTCTTTTATTTCATTTCTAAATTCATACCCCTTTCCATCCCCCAGTCGATGCATTGAAAAGTTAACCAGCCACTTTTTCAGTTGATCGTTTTCCTCAACACCATCATACAAATCACTGGCAATGAAGTCTGTAACCTTTTTATCATCCAGCTCTATCGAAAAACTTCCCTGCAATCCTATTTCCCTTGAAAAGGCACGGATTACTCTATGAAAAAAAGTATCGATCGTGGTGATGTTGAAATATCCATAGTTGTGAAGCAGATGTTCCAGCGTTTCCCTTCCTTTCACCCGGACTTCCTCCTCAGACTTTCCCAATTCCTCTGCCATCACCGGGATCAGCTCATGATTTCCCTTCGATATATCAACCAGGAATTCAAGTACACGCTCTTTCATTTCCTCCGCTGCCCTGTTCGTGAATGTTACCGCTAAGATCTTCTTATAGTAGTCGGGAGACCTCAATGCGAGCTTAAGATATTCTTTAGCAAGCGTGTATGTCTTGCCTGATCCGGCTGAAGATTTAAAGATGGTAAGTGACATTGATCACGAAAATAACTGGCAAGGTCCAGACACTTATTGATCATTCAAATTACTTATCCACAAGTTTCCAATGTTACCTTAATGTTAAGAAATGCTAGTAATGTTGGCTTTTCAGTAAACTTTGCGTAATATAGAGGTGTGAATTACACATTCAGATAACATTAAAGTAATACTAAGAAGGAGGAAGAGATGAAAAAAATAACAGCACTTTCATTCACAATGGCAATCGTTTTTGCCTCATTTGCTGGAAATGGCAATGCAGAGAAACCACAGGCAACAAACTACAAAGAAGTTTTGAAACAAATTGTTTACCCTCAATCGAGTATTGAGCAAGGGATAGAGGGAAAAGTGATCGTTGAACTAAAGATTAATAAAGCTGGGGAGATTACAAGCTATAAGTTCAAATCTTATCCATGTGATGATATGAAGGAAATTGTCGAGCGTTCACTAAACAAGATAACGTTCATTCCCGCTACAAATAAGAAAGGGGAAGCCGTGAAGGGAAAAATTACGCTACCGGTTAATTTCCAATTGACCATTTAAGGAAAGATATTTTCAAAAAAAAGCTCTGGTACTCACGCCAGGGCTTTTTTTATGCCTAAAAAACTTTGTTTATATTATTTACGTTTAGGTATTTTATATTTTATTTACAATTAGAAATTTAATAGTTGAAAATATGAGAGAATATCAACTTGGTGAATTTGAAGAGATTGTTTTACTCACCGTGGCTATCCTTCATGAAGATGCATACGGGGTATCCATAAAGCAAGAGATCGAAACACGTCTCAAGCGAAGTGTGAGTGTAAGTGCACTGCAAACAGCATTGCGACGACTTGAGAAGAAGGGTTATCTGAAATCAAATCTAGGAGAAGCAACAGCGATTCGCGGTGGTAAGCGTAAGCGTTTCTTCAAGGTTACCAAAGGTGGCAAATCTGCGCTGGACTACACCAAAGAGACTCGTATGAGTCTTTGGTCTGCGATTCCTAATGTTACCTATGAATACGCAAGAGCCTAAAACAAAACCATCGCCTCCATCATGGTCAACACGATTTTTGGCATGGTTCCTCAAAGAAGATTATTACGAAGATGTGCAGGGTGATCTGGAAGAGGAATTTCAATTAATTGCTAAAGACGGTCGAATAGTCAGGGCTAAAAACTGGTACAGCTGGCAGATTGTAAGGCTGTTTAAGCCGAGCATGATAAAAAGAATTAAACCTCAAGACTCAATAGAAAAGGAAACTACTATGTACAAGAATTACTTAAAAATTGGACTAAGAAATCTCTGGAAGTATAAATCCAGTACAGTCATCAACGTTATCGGTCTGTCCACTGGATTAGCCGCATTTGTTCTGATCGCATTGTTCGTGAAAGATGAATTTAGCTATGATCAACATCATGAAAATGCGGAAAACATTTACCGGGTCACAGTCAAGAACTATACCAGGGATGGCGATCTAAGTCGCCATTGGGCTTTTGCATCAGCGGGGCATGCCACACGATTGAAGGATGATTATTCGGAAATCACCCACTCCGTTAGGTTTTTCCCGTGGGCATTCCCGGACATCATTAATGGAGAGCAGAAATTCCCTGGTGAAGCGGTTATCTTCGCGGGTGAAGATGTGTTTGATATTTTTTCATTCAAATTCATTGAAGGGTCTCCTGAAACGGCACTGGAAGATCTATTTTCCATTGTCCTGACTGAATCCTCGGCAATTAAAATTTTCGGAAACGACTGGAGGGATCAAAACATTATTGGAACTTCCATTGAGCTTTCTGCTCGCGGAGATGGTGCACCCTTCAAGGTCACCGCCGTTATGGAAGACATGCCAGATCAGCAGCATTTCCATTTTGATTACCTCGCACCTATCCGATTCCTTGAAAATTTCTTTAGTGAAAATGCCATGAACAACGTAGGTGGCAACTACAACTGGATGACCTTCATTCGCGTTTCTCCTGGAACAAACATTACCGCCCTTGAGCAATCCGCTAATGATGAGTTTTGGGACAAATACATTGGAACCTTTCAAAGTGGAGCCTTGGCTAAAGATTTCTATGATTTCAAATTTCAACCACTATTAGATATACATCTTAGATCAAAACTGGAAGGAGAATACGAAACCAATGGATCGATAGATCAGGTTTACATTTTTAGTATAGTAGGCATTCTGCTCCTTCTCGTTGCTTGTGTCAATTACATGAACCTTGCCACTTCCCATTATTCGAGACGTATGAAAGAAGTGGGTGTTCGAAAAGTCATTGGCGCATTTAAAAGTTCTTTAATGAAGCAATTCCTAACAGAATCGACGCTAATAACAATTGTTTCGTTTCCGTTATGTGTTTTTCTAATTGTTTGGGCTCTTCCGTACCTGAACGATTTTATGGAAAAGAAATTAGTATTCAATCCAATCACAGAAATTGAACTCCTGTTACCGCTGCTTGGAATTCTCATTGGCGTTGGTGTTGCAGCTGGCCTGTACCCAGCTATATTTTTATCGCGGATCAACCTTGTTCAGGCGCTTAAAGGAGAGCAAGCAATGAATGCCAATAAGTGGAATTTCCGCTCGTGGCTGGTTACATTTCAATACATTGTTACAATAGGCCTGATCTTTTCCATTGCAGTCATTGAAAGTCAAATGCAATTTATTCGGGATTCTAATCCTGGTTACCAGCGGGAACAAGTCGTCTCACTTCAACTGCAGGGTGATTTTAACCTTGAGACCTTCAAAAATGAACTGCTCGCCAATCCCAATATTCTGAAAGCGTCCTATTCAACACGGATTCCAACAGGACGGCTAATGGACAGTTGGGGTGCCCGGTATTTTCAAGGAGATTCTGCGATCCAAACAAGTTTCAGATTACCAATCGTATCAGTTGACAAAGATTTCCTGGATACCTATGAAATTGAACTGCTGGCTGGTGAACAATTTCGTGATGGTATGGAAACAGAATTGGTTAGAGACAGTACCGGTGATGGATTCATAACAACAACCGGCTACTACATAATTAACAACACGGCCGCAAATGCTTTTGGTTTTGATAGCCCAAGTGAAATTATCGGAACCAAAATTGCCTATGGCCCAACCCAGGGCAGGGTTGTTGGAGTGATGGATGATTTCCATTTTGAGTCCATGCACACTGAAATTGTTCCAATGCTGATCGTCTACCGGAACAATTATCGACGATTAAGCATTAAGATCAAACCTGATGACATTAGAGGCACGCTTGATTTCATTGAAAATACGTACGCCAAATTCGACAGTGAGAGTCCTGCTGATTATAAGTTCGTTGACGAATTGTTTAACGACCAATATCAAAAAGAAGAACGTCTTAGCACGATGATAAAAGTATTTGCTGTGATTGCAATTCTGATCGGTTGTTTAGGATTAATTGGAATGGTTGGCTTTGTCATTGAAACAAAGATCAAGGAAATAGGTGTGCGAAAAGTTCTGGGAGCTTCGACACAAAGTATCTGGATGCTTGTAAGCAATCGATTCCTTCTCCTTGTTGGTATCGCGTTCCTCATTGCACTTCCTATCTCCTACTACTTGATGAGCGGATGGCTGGAAGAATTTGTATATCGAACCAATATAGGAATCTTGCTTATTGTTTTACCTGTTTTACTAGCAATAGCTTTGACTTTGCTAGCCATCTCCTATCAGACGATAAAAGCGACACGGATAAATCCGGTGGAGTGTTTGAAGGATGAGTGAAAAGGTCTTCAAAAAGAACAAGCCATTCAAAAACGGATGGCTTTTTTTATTTAATCTTGTCGATACAATCTCTAAACTATGATTAACAAAGTTGTTGGCAACGCTGATGCAGCAATTGATGGCATTCAGGATAACATGACACTCATGCTAGGTGGATTCGGCCTGTGCGGAATTCCGGAGAATTCAATTGGTGCACTTGTGAAACTTGGGGTGAAAGGGCTTACGTGCATTTCAAACAATGCAGGAGTTGACGATTTTGGTTTGGGGCTACTTTTACAAGGCCGACAAATCAAGAAGATGATCTCTTCTTATGTAGGTGAAAATGATGAGTTTGAACGACAAATGTTAAGTGGTGAATTGGAAGTGGATCTCATACCTCAGGGATCTCTTGCTGAACGATGTAGAGCAGGTGGAGCCGGTATTCCTGCTTTTTTTACTCCTGCAGGATACGGCACTGAAATAGCAGAAGGAAAAGAAGTAAGAGAGTTCAATGGCAAGCCGCATATCCTGGAATCAGCACTTACTGCTGATTTTGCAATCGTTAAAGCCTGGAAAGGTGATACGAATGGAAATCTTATTTACAAGGGAACAGCCAGGAACTTCAACCCGGCAATGGCCATGGCTGGGAAAATTACCATAGCTGAAGTTGAAGAGTTAGTAGAACCTGGAGCGTTGGATCCTAATTTCATACATACACCTGGGATTTTTGTTCAGCGAATTTTTCAAGGCGAGAAGTATGAAAAGAGGATTGAACAAAGAACCGTGAGAACGAAGGATTAGATCGATTTTAGATTTATTCGGTTGGGTATGCAATCGAGAAATCGTAAATCTATAATTACAAAATCTAAGAAATGTTAGATAAAAACGGAATAGCAAAGAGGATCGCTCAGGAACTGAGAGACAGATGGTATGTGAACCTTGGAATCGGAATACCCACGTTGGTTGCTAATTACATCCCAGAAGGGATCAGTGTAGAGTTTCAATCAGAGAATGGATTGCTTGGGATGGGTCCTTTTCCGTATGAAGGAGAAGAAGATGCTGATATGATCAATGCGGGCAAGCAAACAGTAACGACATTGCCCGGAGCTTCAATTTTTGATTCCTCGACTTCTTTTGCCATGATCCGCGGACAGCATGTCCAACTGACTGTTCTGGGAGCCATGGAAGTAGCTGATAATGGTGATATTGCCAATTGGAAGATACCTGGGAAAATGGTGAAGGGTATGGGAGGGGCAATGGACCTGGTTGCCTCGGCGGAAAATATCATAGTAGCAATGATGCATGCAAACAAAGCAGGTGAATCAAAACTTCTGACCAAATGTACACTTCCGATAACCGGTGTTCAATGCGTTAAAAAAGTAGTAACCAACCTTGCTGTAATGGATATTACTCCAGAAGGTTTCAAACTTCTTGAAAGAGCTCCTGGAGTTTCAGTGGAAGAGATAAAGAATGCCACAGCAGGAAGAATGGTTGTTGAGGGTGAGATCCCTGAGATGAATCTTTAACCCCTCTCAGATCATCAAAAACTTCTTTCAACTATTTGCCTTAGGTTTTCTACTTTGACTCCTTCCGTTCAAAATTGAAAATGGTTTAGTCAAAGCTTACCTCATTTTACATACGATGCTGTAAATTAGGTAGACCCATGATAGAGGCATACATCCATATCGTCATTGGTGTAGCATTGTTCATTAGCGCCAATGCTTTTCGTCTGCATCGAAAAATTGGAATTTCCGATGGACTTTTCTGGTTGCTATTTGTTCTTGAGGGAATCTCGCTACAAACCACATTTATTCCTCTCTTCATCTACCCCATCCTGATGCCTGCGATAATTCGAATTCAACTCTTAAGCTGGTCGGGAAAAAAGATCAATGCTGATCAGTTAACTGGTTCTGCGGTCTCGCTCGTTATTGCTGGGCTGATCATTCGATTTACCACGTTTGACAACTTGATTGTGGGGGTCCTCTCTACCATGGAGATTACTTTTACGCTGCGATTGATTCGTTTACTTTTTAGAAGAAAAGGCATTGCATCAATAGGGAATGAAGGGGCCAATGTTCTATGGGTTAGAAGTTTTGTAGGCGCAAATATTTTACTTCTGATCAGCATTTACCTTTACTTCATTGGGCTCTCGCCCATTTTTTTATACATAACAATTGCTTTATATGGATCAGTAGGATTGCTTGGGATCATTCGATACTCCCCTTCTTCAGATGCCTTCAAACCACTAACATCAGAAACAAAATATGCTAAATCAACCCTTGATCCTGCAGAGAAATATCGCATTCTACGTGCCATTGAAGATCAATTGGGACAGCACGGATTTCACTTAAATCCTGACGCCTCATTGAAAGAATTAGCTTCAGCTATCAAGTCTACGACACACGCGGTTTCCCAGGTGATTAATGAAGAAAAAGGATGGTCATTTTTTGAACTACTTGCTTACCATAGAGTCCAGGATGCCAAAAAGCTTTTCAGGAAAGCTGAATATCAGCACTACAAGATTGAGCAGATTGCCGAAGAGGTGGGCTATTTATCCAAGTCAGCATTTAACACCTCTTTCAAGAAAATTACCGGACTAACCCCATCTGAATTCAGGGAACGAGGCGTTCGAGATGATAAGGTCGAACGTTCGACCTATAAGGAAATTAGCGAAAACATGGGATATAGGGATACTTTCGGGTATCTCAAAATATCAAATGCCATGTTATCAAATTTCTTCAAACTCTATTTTCGAAACCTGAAAAAAAATCGGGTATTCACTTTACTGAATCTAACAGGACTGGTTACTGGTTTCACCAGTTGCGTTTTGATCTTTCTGTATCTGAGCAATGAAATGTCCTACGACAAATTCCACGATCGATCAGAGGATATCTACCGGATTTATTTGCAAGCAACGAATCCTCAAACGCGAACCCCACATCCCATGGCTGAGGCTTTGGTTCGGGATTTTCCTGAAGTGGAGAGTGCTGTTTCACTTACACCCCTTTACGGACCTGGACTCACGTTGCAATCCATTTATGTTCGAAATCCTCTAAACAATCGAATGTTTCTTGAACCAGATGTCTTTGCGGCTGATAGTACTTTTTTTGATGTATTCGATTTTAAGTTGCTATCGGGGGACCCAAAAACAGCATTAAAGGAAGTTGGATCGGTTGTTATCACAGAATCGGTAGCAAAAAAGTATTTTGGAAATGAAGATCCCATTGGAAAGGAACTAGAAGATGTTGCTAATGATTCAAGGGGTGTGGTTACAGCTGTTATGCAAGATGTGCCCAGGGCAAGTCATTTTCACCCCAGGATCATCATCGCCTATACATCATTGAAATCCGGTAATCCGGATAACACCTGGTTTAGCTGGAATGACCCGGGTCACTTTAACTATGTCCGTCTTCGGCCAGGTGCTGATCCAAGAAAACTTGAAAGTGCTATTCCGGAATGGATCAATCGTGTGAGCTCGGGTGTCAACCCGCAAATGCTTGAATACCTAACCAATGGTATCATCTCCTATAATTTACAATCGATAGAATCCATCCACCTCTACTCCCATCTAAAATGGGAGCTGGAAGCCAATAGCAGTTCCATGTATATCTACATATTGATGGGTGCTATTCTCTTCATCATCATTATTCTTTCCATTAACTATATCAACCTATCGACCGCCCGAACCTATGAAAGAGGTCGTGAGGTAGGAATTAGAAAAGTACTAGGTGTCACAAAAATTGCTCTTTCAACCCAGTTTGTTCTTGAATCCATATTAACCTGTGCAATTGCATTACTACTTGCTTTTTCTATTTCCTGGTTACTTATTGATCAATTCAATGCCTTGACAGGAAAGCAGTTTATCACAAACGATCTTCTTAATTCCCAACTTGTGGTTTCAGCTATAGCCATGATGCTCAGTATTGGATTGGTAAGTGGAATCGCTCCAGCAGTAACGCTCAATAAGGTCAAACCTGTTGAAGTGCTGAAAGGAAAGATCCTTAACCAGAAAAGTGGTAATTGGAAAAGATTAACACTAGTTGGAGTTCAATTTGCTGTGAGTACAGTAATGATCTTTGGAAGCATCATTATTTTAAAGCAAGTCAATTTCATTGAAAACAAATCAATGGGTTTTGACGAAGAAGCCCTTGTGGTACTTAAACTACAACGTAATGATCTTCGTCCATCCGCAGAGACAATCAAAGCTGAACTGCTCAAAGATCCATCCATTTTGAGTGTGGGTGGGATCTCCAACCTTCCAGGTGGTCAATTTAATCAGAACGATCTGTTTTTAGAGGAAGATCCGGCCATTCGCGTTCCAGCCTCAGAACTTTGGGTCGATTTCGAAGGGCTTGAAACCTTAGGAATAAATCTTAAGGATGGGCGCTTTTTCGAAAGTTCTTATCAGCAAGATTCGTCCGGAAGAAACTATATCATTAATGAAATAGCAGCTAATGGGCTGGGCCTTGAAAATCCAATTGGCTCAAAAGTCATGTGGAATTCAGAAGTAGGAGCACTTGAGGGTACTATTGTTGGAATAGTAGAAGACTTCAACTATAAATCCCTTCACGAACCTGTAAGACCGCTATTGATTATGGTTGGGCTCTCTTCATTTAACAATCTAATTCTTCGAATAAATACATCTGACGTTCCAAGAACAATTGAACACATTACAAATGTTTATGAGCAATTCGATCCGGTTTTTGTTGCAGATGTTACTTTCATGGATGATCGACTTAATCAACTCTATACTGCGGAACGTAACGCGTTTAGTATTTTCAACTTGTTTTCGTACATCGCTCTTGTACTTGCTGCCATGGGTTTACTTGGACTTGCATACCTGATCATCACACAGCGAACGAAAGAAATTGGCATTAGAAAAGTGCTTGGCGCCCATGTTTTTCAAATTTTATGGATGGAAAACAGATCATTTCTGAAAGTCATCGCAGTGTCTGTGATCATTGGACTTCCAATGTCAATGCTTATTATGAATCAATGGTTGAGTGAATTTGCCTATCGAACTACGTTTGGAATGATGCCATTTGTCACAACAATTTTAATACTAATCCTGGTAGCGGTAGGAAGTGTGACATTTGCAGTTTTACGAACAGTTCTCAAAAATCCAAGTGAGGCATTGAGGTATGAATGAAATGCGTGAACGAGATCTAATCAAATTTCTCTAGCTCATAATACTTGATGAGTGCTACGGCATTCTCCCTGTTGTCCAACTTATAGTTATGCTCTTTCATATGTTCTTTCAGATCCTTGTAGTTCTCAAAAGACTTGATACCGTTTTTGTTGGGTTTGAAGAAAAAATGTGATTGGCTCCCTTTCTCATAGATTAAATATTCAAACTCGGGTACAATTTTTGTATCCTTTGTTCCGATATCTAACTCACGAACGTAGGATGGCCTTATAATTTTTAAATCCGGTTTTTCATAAAAACACAGGTTTGGAGAATCATATAGAACAAGCAAAGGCAAGTTTGCAGGCATTCCATCCAAACTTGCAGAATTAATGAGTTTTTGATTTTTCTCTTTTATGATCAAGTGATCAACTACACTAAAATCAACGAAGAATTTTTTCTTCTTATGGTAAAGTATAAGCTGTGAATGATAAAGGTCAAAATTGATCAAAACGTCCTCCATTGATCCGCGTACAGTGAAAACCAGGTCGCTTTTTGTCCATTCATCAAACAGATGGATATTGCCTTTTATAGTGGGGTCGTCAGGTCCAACAATTTCAATGAAACCTAAGTTGCTAAACAAAACATCAGGTCCCTTTGACAAAACTTGAGCACTAAGTGTAGTCAAATGGATGGATAAAAATGGCAGGATCAAGAGTCGTAAAGTCATTACTTTATTTAACAGGTTGGTCTCACGAATACATAACTACAAAAGATCTCAAAACACTTAGCGATAACTAAAAAAAAGAGTTTTTGAAATTCAAGATCTAATCAATTATACCATCTAAAAAATCTACTGTGATTGGTTTTGAGACAAATTCTTTGACAAATGGACTTAGCTCTGCACGTTGTTGGTCTTTTGGATCAATTGAAGATGTAACTACATAGATGTTAATATCTTTTGTATAGCTTTTTTTAAGAAGTGAATAGTTTTCCAGAAATTTCCAACCATCACAAATAGGCATATTGATGTCAAGTAAAATGATATCAGGTCTGCTATTACTGCCATTTGAGAGGTATTTAAATATTTCCTCACCGTCATAGAATGACATTAATTTGCATGGTTTCTTCGCTCGTTTCAAATTCCCGCGAACGATCCAGTGAAAAACTTCCTCATCGTCCACAGCGCAAATGAGCTTACTATTTGGCATGTTGATTTCTGAATTTTATTCTGAAAGTGGTACCTCTGTCAGGTTTACTTTTAACCTCAATTTCGTCGCCCATCGTCCGAATCTGATTTTTTATCAAATAGAGGCCCACACCTTTGCTGTCATTTTTGGAGTGAAATGTTTTGCCAAACTTGAAAATGTCATTACCATTTTTTTGCAAATCAATCCCCTTACCATTGTCCTTGAATTCAAATATGATATCTCCGTCAGCCCGCTTGGATTTAATTGAAATTTTCGGAGTTTTTCCGGGATCGATGTATTTAATTGAATTGCTGACCAGGTTAAGGAAAATACTCTCAAGGTAGATATTGGGATAACGGATCTTAACAGCTTCCTTGAAATCCGAAACTATCATAGCATTCTTCTCTTTCAGGTTGGGCTTAAGCAAGGTTTTGACTTCATTAAGTGCATCTTCAAATCTTATAACCTGTAAATCCATATGCTCGCTTTGCTGAACTTTGAGTACCTCGTTCAAGTCGTCAATTGTATTTAGTGCCTTGCCTGCCACTTCCCTAATAAAAGATATCGCTTCATCTTTTTCCTCCAATGTACACTTCTCATATAAATCAACTAACGCCGCAATGCTGCTCAGAGGAGATCGTAAGTTGTGGGAGACGATCTGAGCAAACTCCAGCAATCGCTCATTCTTTCTTCCAACCAGGTCTGAAGTGATCATCAACTGTTCATTTTTCTCCGCCAGAATTTCCTCAACCCTTTTCCTGGCTGTAAAGTCCGAATACGTGCATATGACATGCAATATTTTACCATCATCATCAAGAACGGGGTCAGCGTCAACCATCAGCCATACCCTGTCATTCATTTTTGGTCTGAATACGCCCATCACAGTCTGTCGAATCGATTTCTTAGTATCAATGGCCTGAGGAATGGGATAATTTTCCGGTCGCATTCGATTACCCTCCATATCCACTACATTCCAATCAGGGTCGATTGCTGCTTTTCCAACAAACTGTTTTTCTGATATTCCCAGGAGTTTATAAGCCGCAGCATTGTGAACAATAGGAACCATTGTTAGGTCATAGAGGCCTACACCTACATTTAAATTGTTAATAAGTAATCTGAATCTGTTTTCGCTTTCGCTTAAAGCTTCTTGAGACTTTTTCCACTCTGTTACATCACTCATCATTCCCAACATCCTGTACGCCTCACCTTCTCGCTCTAAAAATGTACCTCTGTCATATATATCACAATATTTGCTATTACTCTTTAGAAATCGATAGTATACTTCATAAGCGTTAAGGCTTTTTTGAGCTTCCTCAAGTTCCCTAAAAGCTCTTTCACGATCTTCAGGATGAATAAGTTCGACCCACCTGTCAATATTTCCCATCTCCTTCGGAGTGAATCCAAGCACTTCCGAAACATTACCACTCCAGATAATATCGCCAGTTTTAATATCATAATCGTAAACAATTATACCAGCTGCCTTTGCAACCAATTCGTGTCTAATTTTCCAATCCTCTCTTTCAATCTCAAGCTCCTTTTTTTCTGTAATGTCCTGGACTGTTCCAGTCATTTTTAGAATACCATCATCATTAAAGGTCATTCCACTACTCTCAACCCAGTGATAACTACCATCAGGCCAAAGCACACGATGCTGATTGTGGAATTTTTGTCCTGGCTTTGCGCTTTTTATCAAAACTATGACATCATTTCTGTCCATAGGATGGACAAGATCAACGTACTCGTTGAGTGATCCATTTGTCTTACTCGACAGTTCATAGAAATGATTGGATGGATGACTAGACCAATTACTTGTTTCATTGGTAATGTCCAATTCCAACAGAGACATTTTGGCTACTGAGAGTGCCTTTCGAAGCCTCTGGTCCTGATCCTTCATAGTGGTTACAGACCCGTTAGAATCTAACTCATTCATCGGGGATTCGCTGGTTAATCTTAATGTTTTCCAAACGTTAAGTCTGGAGGTAACCCAATATAATCGTTTTTAAATACAAAACAGTACATGAGATTTAAAAACTTGTTATGAATCAAGAGGAGCAAAAAGTTGGAATAACCGGAATTAGAGGCAATTTTTAAAAGCTCCAACCCAAAGTGATCACGATGACACTGTTGAAGTTAGGGGACATCATAGTTTTCAGGTATCTTTCGGAAATCATGTCTGCCAACGCCTTAATCATTCTATGAGTAGAAAAAAACTTGGATTCTGGACGAGCTCTTCACTAGTCGTTGGCAACATGATTGGATCCGGGGTTTTTCTATTGCCTGCCACGTTAGCAGCTTTCGGAAGCATTAGTCTGATTGGGTGGCTTATCTCTGCTCTGGGAGCTGCAACTCTTGCTTACGTGTTTATAGAATTGAGCAAAATGATCCCAGCCACCTCGGGAGGGCCCTATACCTACTCTAGAAGCGGGTTAGGAGATTTTGCGGGTTTTTTAGTAGCCTGGGGTTATTGGATCTCCGTTTGGTGTACGAATGCTGCCATCGCTGTGGCCCTGGTCAGCTATCTGGGTGTCTTTGTACCTGCTCTTCAAACTAATTTGTTACTATCAGCAGGTGTCGGGTTAGCCATTATTTGGATGGTTGTTTTCATTAACACCCGTGGAATAAAAGAAGCTGGCATTTTTCAATTGGTAACCAGCGCATTGAAAATAGCTCCCTTGATTGCAATTGGGATATTTGGACTATTCTATATTAAACTTGAAAATTTTTTCCCAGGCAACATCAGTGACCTCTCGAATTTTGAGGCAATCACAGCCACTGCCACCTTGACTTTTTTTGCTTACATGGGACTTGAATGCGCGACCATTCCGTCTGCTGATGTCGAAAATCCATCAAAAACGATCCCTCGTGCCACGTACTTTGGGTTAGCAGTTACAGCCCTGGTTTATATACTTGGAACAACTGCTCTTCTGGGGATCATTCCAGCAGAAGAACTCCAATATTCAACCGCACCCTTTTCAGATGCAGCCGCAATCATGTGGGGACCATGGGCAGAAAATCTTGTAGCGATTGGAGCTATTATTTCCACTTTGGGAGCGCTTAATGGATGGATCTTGATCCAGGGACAGATCCCTGCTGCCATTTCACGAGACAAGCTCTTCCCTCCTATTTTTGGAAAAGAGAACAAAAATGGAGTGCCAACTTTAGCAATCATTTTCTCCAGCATCCTTATTTCGATCCTGATGGCAATGAACTACACAAAAGGACTTGTAAAAGCATTCGAATTCATGTTATTACTCGCAAGCATGACCGCATTGATTGCTTACCTTTTCACCTCAGCTTCGTATGTTGTCGTTTCTATCCGTGAACAGGGGTACTCAAGACAGACGCTTATTCGACTGGTAATAGCAACAGTCGCTTTTGTATTTTCAATCTGGGCAATCGCAGGTTCCGGGACAGAAATTGTGTATTGGGGTTTTATCTTGCTAATGGCAGGGCTTCCTGTTTATGTTTGGATGTTGGTTAGAAAAAATAAAGAAACACATGCCTAAACTCACTGCTCACTCTGAAGTAGGATTGATAAAATCAGTGCTGATGAAGCGTCCTGAAGAAGGGTTCTTGAACCAGGAAATGTTAGACAAAGGATGGAAATCACATAACTTCCTCAGTGTTCCGAATTTTGATGAAGCCAGAAAGGAACACAGCTTGCTTGAAAATTTCATTACGAACAAACAGGCAGAAATCCATCATCTTCCAGAATCAACAAACGTTACTATCGATTCCGTTTATTGCCGTGATGCTTCTCTTGTCACTGACTTTGGCATCGTCTTGTGCAGAATGGGTAAAACCTTAAGAGAGAATGAGCCTAATGAAGAGTGTAACTATTTCAAGAAGATAGGTATCTCCATTCTTGGAGAAATCAAAGCCCCCGGAACATTAGAAGGAGGTGACATGGCCTGGCTGGATGAGAAAACTTTGGCTGTAGGTCATACCTATCGTACAAATTACGATGGAATCAAACAGTTAAAGGAATTACTCGAGCCAAACGGAATTGAAGTTTTCGTTGCAGAAATGCCACATTATCAGGGACCTTCAGATGTCTTCCACCTGATGTCAGTCCTTAGCCCGGTTGATTTCAAAAAGGCAGTGGTTTTTTCTCCTTTAATGCCCATTCACCTTAGAGATGAGCTTTTGAAGAGAGACTATGAACTAATAGAAGTTCCGGATAAGGAATATGATACACAGGCCCCAAATGTCCTTGCCATCTCGCCGAGTGAGTGCATCATGGTTTCTGGAAATCCAATCACAAAATCCAGGTTAGAGGATGCAGGTTGCATCGTGCATGAGTACATTGGAGAGGAAATTAGTGTAAAAGGCGGTGGTGGTCCGACGTGCTTAACGCGACCCATACTCCGTGAAATATAACTTCTAATGAAATGAAAGCTTTTAATTGTATTCTGTTAATATTTTTTGTCATGAATAGTTCAATAGCCCAACGTCCAAGAGAGCTTGGAATTGAGATTGGTATTTTCAAGCCTGGAGCGAATAATGCAATTACTGATGTTCCGGGTGTTAAAGTTGGGCACACTACACTTATTGAAGGTGACAACATCCGAACTGGGGTTACAGCGATCATCCCTCATGGGAAAGACGTTTTTCAATGGAAATGCCCTGCTGGCATATTTCTTGGGAATGGATTCGGAAAACTGGCAGGCTACAGCCAGGTAGAAGAACTTGGTAACATTGAAACACCAATCGTTCTTACAAACACGCTTAGTGTTTCAACCGGAATGAACGCACTCATTTCCTATACCCTGGATAATCCGGGAAACGAAGATGTACGATCTGTAAATGCAGTTGTCGGTGAAACAAACGATGGCGGTTTGAATGATATACGAGGGAGACATGTAAAGGAACAACACGTAATCGATGCATTGCAGAATGCTGAAAATGGTCCCGTGGCAGAAGGCAACGTTGGTGCAGGTACGGGAACCAGATGTTTTGGCTTTAAAGGTGGGATTGGAACCTCCTCTCGAAAACTTCCGGAATCTTTAGGAGGCTATACGGTGGGCGTTTTGGTACAAACAAATTTTGGTGGTGTACTGGAAATCAATGGCGTACCTATCGCAAAAGAACTCGGCAATTACCCGTTCAAAAGTGCTATTGAATCAGCGGATGGTTCCTGTATGATGGTGGTGATAACAGATGCACCCGTTTCTGACCGCAATCTGAAACGGATGGCTAAACGAGCCATGTTGGGCTTAGCCAAAACCGGTGGCGTTGCATCAAATGGAAGTGGTGATTATGTGATTGCCCTATCAAATGCGGAACAAAACCTGGTTCCATACGATACTGACACCGATCTCAATTCTTCAGAATTTCTTAGAAATAATCGAATGACACCTCTGTTTATTGCAACAATAGAAGCAACAGAAGAAGCCATTATCAACTCATTGTTTGCAGCCGAAACAATGGAGGGTAGAGATGGAAACAAGGCGGAAGAACTTCCTGTTGAAGATGTTCTGAAGATCATGAAAAAGTATGGAAGGATCGACTAACCTTTTCTTTACAACTGTTTAAAATAACAAAAATCAAACCACAAAGACTCAAATAAATTTCCAAATCACAAAACTCAAATAAATTCCAAATGACAAGCTTCAAATACACAAGCATTCACCTGATTAAGATGATTTGGTATTTCGGAAAATTCCCAATTGGTGCTTATTTCTTATTTGAATTTTGTTTATTGGATTTTCTAGCCGTACCAAGTAGCTGATCTCAAAGCTCCGACCTAACCCGACTCCACTTCCAAACTTCCTTTTTATTTAGAAAATCTGAAACCTTTTCTTGGAATTTCAGTTTTTAAATT
>JANQEC010000118.1 GCA_028278585.1 Cyclobacteriaceae bacterium
ATAAACGTGCCCTGTTTCAGCAGGGTGTTTGACTTTTGCAAGGCAAAAGTAGTTAATAGTTAAAAGTAGATAGTTGTCAGTACTTGAATTCATAAGCCAGCGACTAATTACTGACAACTGATTACTAGCAACTATTTCACTTCAATCGCTGGATTTCCAAAAACTGTCTGGTTTTTCTCAACATCACCAACAACCACAGAACCCGCCCCAATTCGGGCATTTTTTCCAATAGTAACTCCTGAAACGATGGTAACACCGGAACCTATGAAAACTCCTTCTTCTATCGTGACTCCGGAATTAATAACACTACCAGCTCCTATCTGAACAAAATCAGCAATGGACACTTCCTGCTCAATCAACACTTTTGAATTGATCACATTGTGTTGACCAATTTCCGAATCATTGGAAAGGATTGCACCGGCGTTGATGAAATTTCCATGTCCGATGCTAGAGGATTCAGAAATAATAGCTGATTGGTGTACAGCATTCATGGGCATTACCTTTCGTGTTTCCATCAGGTAATCAACATATTTTTTTCTCAGTTTATTATCATCGGAGGCAACAAAAGCTTCACATTTCTGGCCGATGAGTTTGAGAAATCCATGATCGTCTGTCGATCCTAATATGGTCACACTGTTGATTTCCTCATTGTGTGTTTTCTTGTCATCATCAAGAAATCCGTACACTACGATACCATTGCTATTGAATATTTCAAGAGCTGCTTTTGCAAGACCCGTCGATCCGAATATGATTACTGGTTTTTCCATCTAATTTTTCAATAAGGGCGCAAAAGTAGCGATTCTCAGTTCGATTTTGAAGTCAGGTACTGAAAAGGCAACATACTGAACAATAGGAAAAGAAAGGGTAAATATGCATTTCTGTAGCGAACCAGCGTACCAAGATTTGGAGTGGTCATGGCCATCAGGGTAGCTAATATTCCTATACAAAAAATTCCCGGAAGGATCAGTGGCCAATTAATTTTTGGTTTTTGCTTAATGAAGATCAAGAGAGAAAAAAAGAACAGGCTTACGAGCAGGAAGTTCTCAATCTTATGACCTAAACCCAGGATTGGGGTTTTATCAAAAATAGAGGGACGAAACAATCCCACATAGAGTGACCTTGGAACCTCGCTAAGGACAGATTGCCAGTTGGGCTGATCAAGATCTATGCTTAATTGGTTTTCGACACTTGTTCGATTGGTGATGGTTTTGTTGTTTTCGAAAATGGTTTGTGGAATTCTGCTTATAGTTAGATAGGGGTGAACGAATTGGGTTAGCACAAGAAAAACAATCAGCGTAACAATAGGAACTGACCATTTTAAAGTTCCGGTTAGTCTTTTATAAAGGTAGATGCAAATCACAATTCCCGCGAATAGTAGCGAAATGATCAAAAGGTAATGCTTGATCTTGAGCAATACTATTAGTGAGATAATTCCTAATCCTATTTCCGCATACCTGAATTTGACTTCTTTGAAAAACTTTAGAGTAAGAGCTACCACGATTACAAATGCGCTGTACGAAATGGTGTCTTTCAGAATTCCCGATGACCAGAAGAGAACTGAGGGAAGAAACAGAAAAGAAATAGTTACAATCGTTTTATGTCTTGGAAACAATCTATTGAACTGGACAACAAAGTAGAGAGATGCTGCGAAGCTTATGAGCGAAAAATAAAGTGTCGAAATCCAATAGGATCCACCGGATAAGTACAAAATCCCTGAAAAAACCTGAATAAAAAAGACTACTCTTGGCTGATTGCTATATGCTGTTGGTTCAAAGTTTCCGGAAAGGATAGACCAATAGGAGTTTAATTCGAGTGCTGACAAGGTTGTCTTGTAAAAACCGAAACTGTCTCCTTCAGGGTACACCTCGTTAAATATCAGACCAGCGGCAATCCCGGCTAGCAAGCGTAGAGCTAAGGCAGAAAAAAACGTTAAGGTTGTTAGATTTTTTTTAGCCAGCTTAAAAAGCAAAAAGGTGATAAACCCGATAAAAACAATATTTACAATCCAGAGCATCACCTTCCCAAAATTTCTACTCCAATGCTACAATTGAGGCACTTCCTTTTCGAGCAATAATTCTTGTAAAGACCAATTAATGATTGAGAATCGAAAGCACTTTTAGGTTCTCGATCTACAGCGGTCCATTTTTTTGTAATACTGTTGCTTTCAGCCGGCAGAACTTCCAGAAGGCGAATGGCTTTATCCATAAAAGACCTGTTATCCGTGTAGGTACTATATGCGGCTAGCAGTGGGGTAATGGTGTTGATGATTATAACATTAATGCTTGCTCTTCCCATGCTACCTCCTTTTTTCTTACGAATCTTACCAAAATCGTAGTGATGGATCCAATAATCACTTACGTCAAATTCAAATTGTGCAAGTACTTGACCAGGATCGTTGATTTCGATGAGTTTTGAAAACAGTCGATCACTTTGTTGAATCAATGCGGCAAACTGTGCAAGTCTTACTGTTGGGAAATTTGATGGTCGCATTCTACCAAATTTCCACATTGCCTTTGTCATCTTGCCTTGTAATTGGAACTTCCTTTTCAGGAATTTATACTCACTTGTCAAATCCCGTTGGTAGCTTTCAGTTTCATCTTCAAGAAAGCCTGCCTGGCCGAAAATCAATGCTTCCACAGCTTGACCATTGCCTATGTTTTTGGAAATCACCTTATGTGGAAGGCTTGAGGCCATGTTGAAAAATGGTTCCTTGTTTACCGAGAATCCAAAATTCCTGGCTAGACTCAAATAAGTCACTTCTTCCCAATCGGCATTTTTTAATTCAACTAACTCAAAAATTTCGACTGCCTTCTGTTTAAGCCGCTCAACCATCATTCGATCCAACAGATTAGTGAAGCTTAGGGTAGAAATATCCGGTAATTGATCCTGACAAAGTATTTCCTTTTTTTGATTGATAAATACATGATACTTCTCGTATTCATCCTGATTAATCAGATGCTTGAGTTCCAGCGTTGGAATGGGAGAACCATCTAATAGCACTTCTTTGTCATGGTTCCATACAACATGAAGGATCACGCTTTTATAGGCTTTATCCAGGTGATGATTGTGGGCATGCCAATCGGATGAATTGATGTGGATCTCTATTTTCCCAGCCCATTCAATGTCACTGATCTTTATTCTTGCGTCTTCAAAATCAGGTCCGGAGTTTTGATTATGGTTTCCCTGATTGATAACGCTTACTTCTTGCCCACAGGTTGTTTTGGGCTTGCCATTTAATTTTTGAAATATCCATATGTAGTGGAGAAACTGCTCATCCATCTACACCAAGATAGAAAGTCTCTACATGTTTTGAAGGTATTGAGCCATTTGAACGCTCAATTTTTTTGCTTCTACACCAGCGGCTCCTGCAAAATTTGATGAGGAGTCAGCGTAAAGTATAGATCTTGAAGCATTGATAATGAGTCCGCACCTTGAATTCATACCGTAGTGGCAAACCGAATGAAGATCACCCCCTTGTGCACCGACTCCTGGAATAAGCAGGAAATGATCAGGAATGAGTCGCCTGATATTTACTAAAGATTCGACGCGGGTGGCACCTACCACGAACATGGTATTGTTCTTGTTTCCCCATTCCGAGCTTTTTCTGATCACACGTTCATGAAGGCTTTCGCTACCATCTTCGACCAGCAAATTTTGGAAATCAAGAGATCCCGAGTTCGATGTTGCTGCTAGTATAATGACCCATTTTCTGTCAAATTCCAGAAAAGGTTTGATGGAATCATGTCCCATGTATGGTGAGACAGTAATCGCATCAAAATTCATTTTTTCAAAAAAAGCTTTGGCGTACATCGCAGATGTATTTCCAATATCAGCACGTTTTGCATCAGCTATTTTGAAAATGTTTTCAGGAACGTACTCCATGGTTTTTTCCAATGATTCCCATCCCTTGGTACCGAGCGCTTCATAAAACGCAATGTTGGGTTTGTAAGCAATGGCATATTGATGTGTTGCATCAATGATTTGCTTGTTGAAGGAAAATACCGGATCGTCCTCTTTGAGAAGGTGTTTCGGGATTTTAGCTATATCGGTATCAAGCCCCACGCAAAGGAATGATTCTTTATCCCTTATTTTATCATAGAGTTGAAGTCGCGTCATAGGTGAGGGTTTAGGGTAGCGTGAAGATAATAATTTCCCCTCAACCTATATGATTTTGATAGGGCTGAAATTTTCTATTTAAGCTCCGGGAGTTTATCGTTTACGACTTTGCCTTTCTTCACTTCACCATAAAAGTGAATGTCGTATAGTTTTTCATATTTTTTGATGGATTGATGAAGCTCCGGAATTGTCTCACTTCTCAATTTAATACCTTTTCGCTCTCCTTTGTGACGAAGTTCGATGTAGTAACCATCTTTTAATTTTACCGGAGTAGTTGCGGGTCTTGCCAAAATAAATTCTGTTTAATTCTGAAATTCAGATAAATTAATAAGAAAAAACAAAGCTCATGCGAAAATAATTCACATGAGCAATTATAAAATAGATTTTCTTAATCTCTTGAGTTTGCTACTTTAACAACAATAGTTCTGCCGTCAATTTCAGTTTCATTCAGGCTTGAAATTGCTTGATTGGCTTCCTCATCATTTGGCATTTCCACAAACCCGAATCCTTTTGATCGCTGTGTGTCGCGATCCATAATAATTTTAGCGGAATCCACAGTACCGAATTCCTCAAATGCGCTTCTCAATGCGTCTTCTGAAGTTGCATAGTTAAGCTTAGCTACAAAAATGTTCATTAATACAATTAAAAAAATAAAAAAATAACCACTCAGTTAATCTGAATGTGCCGCAAAGGTATCTTTTTTTATTGGATAAGGGTTATTGAGAAATTATTTGATTTGATATGTAACTTCTTTAAGAAAGTTAAATCCAATTGGAACTGAAATGTTCCGACACGGACTTAGCATTTGATTGAATGAGTTTAAGTGAGGATTTCCAATGAAAGAAAATGAATTTGCAAGTATGAATCAGGCTCATAATATATGGTCACAGTTCCCAATAGAGAGCCAAATAGCATGCTTAGTTGGATATGCCTCCATTTTCAATGATGTGATCAGTTTAGATGAAGTAAAGCGAAGATTGAACTTTAATGATGAGCGTGAGATTGAAGAATCCATAGATAAGGTTGTCCTTTCGGGTCGGATAACTAGTCGAAATGGTTTTTTGGCTTTACCACATTTAGATTATAAAATAGACGAAAAAAAGAGCGATTTTGAAATAGCAAACGGTGTTATTAAGAAAAAAATAAAATACCTCAAATGGCTTGGAAAACTTCCATTTATAAAATTTGTTGGAATAAGTGGCTCTTTAGCAGCTGGCAATCCGGTACAGTCAAAGGATAGAAAACTTGATTTAGACGTATTTGTGATTACCAACGAGTCTTTTACCTGGCTATTTGGCATTCTTGCAGCCATCTATCGAACAATAGGTTCAAGGTTTAAAACTCCTGTAATTTGCATTAATCACATTTGGAGCGAATCAGATTTGCTCATTTATAACCAAAATCTCTACACTGCAATTGAAGTCTGGAATTTGATTCCTGTTTATGGCCAAAAGTGTTATTACAAATTCCTCCAGACCAATCAATGGCTGGAATATTATTTTCCTGATTTGTATCAATTTGATGCAGACAAGATCAAGAAAACCAGATATTATCGATCTAGCATAGTTAACAGAGGTTTTTTTCTGCTTTTCTACCTGTTTAGATGTTTAAAGAAGTTCAGCTTAGCTTCTTTAAGAAATTTTTCACTGACATTTGATTTTAAAAGTCAGTTTAACCTGAATAGAAGGGGGGCCCAGAATGGAGGATATCAACTATTGGTTCAAACACGATTTGAAAAGAACATGAAGTTGTATTTAGAACCTTACATGGATCAATCATTAATCGATGTTTTTTTTACTGATGTAATGAGCCAATCATTATCCAAGACCAACTTTGATTTTAAAAAGCTCTCAAAGGAAAAAGCGCAGCTATCTGATTTAGCTTTGAACTATTCTAAATATAAGGAGTGAATTCAAAAAAATATTATGAAAAATGTCAGCAAAACTTTTGTTCAGCTTAAGGTATTCACGGATCGTGCCAGGATGTATCTCGGCTATATCAATTTTTTTCTACTTAATGTAGTTTTTTTAAAATCGTACAACGTTCAGCTATTTGACAATTCAACCATTTATGTAGAAATAATATCGTACGCGGTCATTGGACTCCTCGGTACAGGGATTGTCTTATTTATTGGATACCTGGATCATGTTTTGGGGATCAGAAGAGAAGAGATGCAAAATATTGCAGATAATAATCCATTTGCTCTTAAGGTCATAGAGGATTTAGAACAGCTAAAAAAAGATATAGGACGATTAACTGAATATCAGGAACATGATAGGCAAGCAAGAAAATCCTGATGTCGGTTTAGATCAGTACTACGAAAGAGTAGGAGAGTTTTACGATCAAACTAGCGCTAATTTTGAGGACCTCTATTGGTCTAACTCTACTTTGCAGCGAATGCGCCAGGCTTTTAGGGAAGAGGTGAAAAAATTCAATTTCGATAGCATCCTGGAAATTGGTTCTGGTCCAGGAATTGATGTTGTCCATTTTTCTGCCATTTTTCCTGACAAAGTGGTTTGCGCAATCGAAATATCAGAAGGAATGTTGCATTACTCTTACACCAAATTGAGTGAGAATCAGATTAAAAATGCCTTTATTCATAAGGGTTCGGTTGAAGATTTGAAAACGCTATTTAAGGACAAGAAGTTTGACCTTGTTTATGTTTTCTTTGGTGCACTAAATACGGTCAAGGATCTGGAACTCGCATTTCAGCAAATCAGCGATTCACTGGAAAGAGATGGGAAGGCAGTATTGACATTTGTAAATAAATACTACATAGCTGAGGTTTTGATAAGTCTTTTGAAACTTGACTTGAAGCGTGCATTTGCTCGATTCAAAAAGGTTTGGCATGGGTACTCCAATCGATGGAAAGTAGAAAGTAGGTGTTATTCTCCAAGAGAAATTAAGATCGCATCTGGTGGTCTATTCGAGGTTCTTGATAGAAAAGGATATTCTATAGTATATCCCGCTTGGTATAGAGATAAGTGGGTTAGGAAATTTGGGAAAAAAGTAAGTAACCTACTTTGGAACTTGGATCATTTCTTAAATAGAACCTTTCTTTGGAAGTTTGGTGAATACACACTTTTTGTTATGCGAAAGGTTCAATGACCCCATTGGCTTCTGTTATCGTTCCATTCTAAAATAGATTTTCATTACTTGCGGATTGTCTAACCAGAATTCTGAATCAGAGCCTCAAAGAAATTGAAATTTTGATAATAAATGATGGTTCAACTGATGACTATTTACCTTTTATTAAAGAATTCTCAGATCCACGAATTACCATATACGATCATTCTTATTTGAAATTTAGTTAGGTAATTTTTTCTGAATCAGCGCGATCTGATCAGCAAAATGACAGAAGAATGCTGTGGACAAAAGTCTACGTTCGATCCATTTGTGCATTTTTAGTAACACGACCGAAGGCTTGTAACCGGACTGGAACGGAGGTGTCAGGCTCAAAATGGGATGAACATTTATAAGCTGAAGTTCAGGAGGTGTCAGTTTTTTTAGCTGGCTTATATTTCGGAGATACATGCGGTAGCTTTTGTTGTGGATTGATATAGTAAGGTTTTTTGTAAGCCTTAAAAAAGCCCCTCTCCATTTTAATGTAAAAATTTTGAATAGCAATTCTCCTAATGAGAATCGGGTCAAATGGAATGTTATTAAAAGCCCTCCCTCGGTCAGGTGATGGCTAAGATTTCTATTGACTTCAATAAACGTGCTATCGTTTATGTAAGAGTACCCACCTGTAATTGAATAAATCAGATCAAACTTTTGACCGTCGAACGAGTTTTCAGTCAGGTTTTCCATCATGCCGTACCAGAGCTTGATTTTTCCGTTGTCAATGTGTTCCTTATAAATTTCATGCGTCTTGTTGAGCATACCTATTGACCCATCACTTCCGTGGATGATGTAGTCCTTTTCAAGGAAATAGGGGAAGTCATTGCCTGTACCACAATTAAGGTCCAGAATTGTGATTTGCTTCGTGTTTTGAAAATAGGTAGCTAAAACTTCATGAGCTAGTTCCTTAGTAAGCGAGTAGATGGTATTCGGCTTTAGAAGTTGAGCATAGTCAAGTGCAGATAAATCCCAACCTTCTTTATAGTTAAAATTTTTCTGGTAAATAAATGGAGTGAAAGCCATGTCAGGTTGATGGTAGATTCTTAACCAGCATCGTTTTCAAATCTGGATATTCGAAGGAATATGAATTTAGAAACTTTCCATGAATAGAATTCGATTTGAGTGAGAATGAAAATGCCTCGTAAATCGTCTTATCAAACATTTTGACTACTTTTTGCTTGGGGAGTTTAATCATGTCAAGATTTGTTAGTTGGGCTAAAGTTTTGGCGAATTCAGTTTGTTTAATGAAATAGCCTGGAATTCCAAGATTATAGTAATTGTTTGTCGTAGCATTGTTAAGTGCATGGAATATCAACCCTGCACAGTCTCTTACATCCAGGATTGACATCCAATTGTCTCCACTGCCAAAAACCGGAACACTTCCATATTTTGAGATAAAGTTTAAGTGAAAATGTCTAAACCAGGATTTATGACCTAAAATCCATGGGGGTCTCAAAATTGTTATCGGTAGGGATTTATCCTCCAAAGATTCCATCCAGGGTTTTTCAGCTATAATGTATTCTTTGGCAAATGCAGTAGGGCTTATGGGATTAGATTCATCTGCAAGTTCGTCACCACAATCCCCATAAACTAATGTGCCAGATACATAGAAAATATGTGGGGACAGGTTCTTTTCTTTTAAAGAATTAATAATTCGTTGATTAGCACGTGCACCCTTTTTAGCAGATAGTAATCGACCGAGCTTTTTCTTACCCGGAATTCTAGCCATATGAATGATAATATCTGGTCTAATTTTCTCAAGAAGGGACAAGTCGAAACTTTCGAGGCTCCCAAGGTAAAGATTAAAGTCTTCAAGCTCTCTAAATGGAACATTTCGATGGCCTAGGAGAAATACTTCGTAATCTTCTTTGTGCTCTCGTAATACATTAAGAAGCTCTGATCCAATAAATCCTGTCCCTCCGAGTATAAAGATTTTTTTTCTCATTAGATCTTAACTAAAGAGGAGTTATTAGGGATGAAGGTAATTCAACAATTCTTATCTAAAGTCGATTACCTCCACATTTGGATACTTAGAAGGGTCGAATGTAAAGAAGGCGTCATCTACTGATATTTCTTCAAAACCCTCAATCGAATAGGTGTACACATTTCCTGTTCTTTCAAAAACGATGAAAGACTCTATTTCATCATTGCTGTTGATGTTCATTCGGATCTTGAAATAGGTTTTTTCTCGACTTTCCGGATCTAGTTCGATCACTCTTACGCCATTCGCCATTTTGGAGATCAATGCATATTTAAAACCGTCTTTGTATAGATCATACACATTACCAAGGTTGATTTCTTGCTCTTCAGGGTCATATGAACTAATGGTAACTTCAGCAATCTCTTCACTGTAGGTGTAGATATCAGTACCATTATTGAAGATCTTTTGACCAGATACATCCAATACGAACTTGTCTCCTTTAACCGTGATCTCCATGGAAAAAGATTCATCCAATCCTGCTTCTTTATTTGTTAACTGTTGATTGAATGTGGCTTTAAAAGCCTCTGCTTTTTTGTACTTATCACTCATTGCATCAAGAACGGCAAGTGCTTCCGGATCATATTGCGCCAGGATTGTTGTACTAACTGTTAGCAGGGTAACTATAAAAAACGGTTTCATTTGTTCAAACATTTTTAATCATCTGTAGTTGGAATGGTTCAATGATTTTGAGCATTATGCTCATTTCTTCATCTCAAAATTCCAACTTCAATATTTATTTTCCAATTCAGTCAATAACTGTTCCAAACTGTGTTCGTCCGGAATTAAAACCTCCCGGGCCTTACTCCCTTCAAAAGCTCCTACAATTCCAGCTGCCTCCAGTTGATCAATCAACCTTCCGGCACGGTTGTATCCAAGCTTCATTTTTCGTTGGATCAACGAAGTACTGCCTTGCTGGTGCATAACGATCAATCGGGCTGCATCTGCAAAAAGTGCGTCTCGTTCTGAAAGGTCCACATCACCCACACTGCTTTCTTCTTCACCAACGTATTCAGGAAGCATATAAGCAGTAGTATAACCCCTTTGACTTCCAATAAATTCACAGATCTTTTCAACTTCTGGTGTGTCTACAAAAGCGCACTGGAGCCTGGTTATATCTGAGCCGGATGATAAGAGCATGTCTCCCATACCAACCAATTGATCTGCCCCACCAGTATCCAGGATTGTCCTGGAATCAATTTTCGAGGTGACCCTAAATGACAGTCTTGCGGGAAAATTCGCTTTTATCACACCTGTGATAACATTTACAGATGGCCGTTGAGTTGCCACGATGAGGTGAATTCCAATGGCTCTGGCAAGTTGAGCCAAACGGGCAATAGGCGCTTCAATTTCTTTTCCTGCAGTCATCATTAGGTCGGCAAGCTCGTCTATCACAAGAACGATGTAAGGAAGGTAATGATGGCCTTTATTCGGATTTAGTTTTCGCTGAACGAACTTCTTGTTGTACTCTTTCAGGTTTCTACAGCTTGCTAGTTTTAACAGATCATACCTGGCATCCATCTCGATACAGAGTGAATTGAGGGTATTCACTACTTTTTTGGTGTCCGTGATGATCGCTTCGTCAGAATCTGGAAGCATAGCGAGAAAGTGCCGTTCGATCTTGTTGAAAAGTGTTAATTCCACTTTTTTGGGATCAACCAATACAAATTTTAGCTGAGAAGGATGCTTTTTATAGAGCAAGGAAGTAAGCATGATGTTCAATCCAACTGACTTGCCTTGACCTGTTGCACCTGCCATCAGGAGGTGGGGCATTTTGCTCAGGTCGGTCACATAAACTTCATTGGAAATGGTCTTGCCTAACACAACAGGAAGCTCCATGTTGCTTTCCATAAATTTGCTAGTGGTGATGACAGACCGGGCATCTACCATTTCACGATTTTTATTTGGAACCTCGATACCGATCGTTCCCTTTCCAGGTATTGGGGCAATGATTCGGATTCCCAAAGCAGCCAGGCTCAAAGCGATATCATCCTCAAGGTTTTTGATCTTGGATATCTTGACCCCCGCTTCCGGAATTATTTCGTAGAGGGTCACGGTTGGACCAATGGTTGCTTTTATACTGGAAATCCCGATCTTGAAATTGACCAATGTCTCGATGATCCGATCCTTATTCTGTTCCAACTCATCTTTTGTTACCTGGACGTTCTTGTTTGGGTATTCAGTTAGCAGTGAAGGAGTGGGAAATTTATAGCTCGGAAGATCCAGTGTTGGATCATAATTGATTTGCTCTTCTGTTGTAGCTTCTTCAATTTTTTCTTCTACTTCAAATGTTGGTTCAGCTTCTGCTTTTTTTGTCGGTTTCTCTTCAATGGGAGCCTCTTTCTTTGGTAAGTCCGCCTTTTCAATTACTTCCGCAATAGGCTCTGGTTCTTTTTCTTCGGTGACAGGGGGGAGGTCTATGGTGAACTCAGGATCAGCTTTGGGTGTATTTTCTGCCTTTTTAGGTGGTACTTTTTTTACAACCCATGTTTCTGTTTCATCCCTTGAATTATCTTCTTCTTCTACCTCCAATTTCACTTTTTCAATGACTGAAGAGATATCTGGCGCTGGCTCTTTCTTTTTTGGCAAAACATCTTTTAGTCCCTGGAAAAAGGCTACGAAATAATTTCCAAAATTGGAAATAGCCGGAAGCTTCGTGATGTTGAAAAAGTACATGTTGAAAACGAGGAACAAGAAGATGATAAAAAGCAATGCCCCCCATCCCATTAAGCTTTCCAGGACAATTGCCAATTCGAACCCAATACCGCCGGAAAGAAATCCCCAAAAAGTGGTTTCCTCGTTTTGGATCAGGAAGTAGCCCATTAACAGGCTGGTCCAGATCAAATAGAAAACCGTGAAATTAAATGCCCTGTTGACCGGAACGATTGTTTTTTGCCATACGATCCTGTAGCCGGCAATGAAGAAAAAAACAGGAATCAGCAGTGCAGCGATCCCGAACCATAGAAAAATGAAGTAATGAGCAGAAATAGCTCCAAAGAGGCCAAACGAATTTTGTACTTCGCGTCCGGACTCCTTCACATTGGTTTCCAGAAAGGCTTTGACCACACTTTGATCAGCCTGACCATTGTTCAAGTAGGAAATGAAGGAAACCGCAAGAAAGATAGAACCCAGCAAAAAAAAGAATCCAATGAAGAGGTGGAATTTCCTGTCCTTCAAAAAAGTGAATTTGATGGTTGGCTTGTCTTTTTTCGTGGATTTAGTCTTGTATGTATTCCTAGCCAAAGTCTTAGACTTGTTAATTAGTTAAAGCAGAATGTGATTCAGGTGATTTATGATTCTATTTGAGCTCAAAAGTAATGGAGAACACGGCTAGTTCAAATGTCTCACCAATGCTTTGTTGATTCTTTTAACAAGTCCGGGGCCCTCATATACAAGTCCTGTATAGATCTGAACCAGATCAGCCCCTTCTTTAATTTTTTCCAATGCCTCTTCTGCACTCATTATTCCGCCTACGGCAATAATTGGAACGGACGAATTTCTCGTGCGAATGTATTTCAAAACCTTGTTGGACTTTTCAAAGACAGGTGCTCCACTAAGTCCGCCATATCCGACTTCTTTCAGCGTGGATTCAGAAGTTTTAAGTCCATCTCTGTCAATGGTCGTATTCGAGATGATCAACCCATCAAGGTTTAATTCAGTGGTAATTTCAAGTATATCATCCAGCTGAGGGTTCTCAAGATCGGGAGCTATTTTGAGCAATATTGATTTATTGATACCTGTTAGTCGGTTTACTTCAAGTAGTGAGGCGAGTAGTTTTTTTAGCGGCTCTTTTTCTTGTAGTTCCCTTAGTCCGGGTGTATTTGGTGAGCTGACATTCACGACGAAATAATCCACATGATCCTTGAGAGCATGGAAGCATTTGAGGTAGTCATCGGTTGCGTTTTCATTTGGCGTGTTCTTGTTTTTTCCAATGTTCCCACCAACGATCACGTCTGATTTTCTATTCTTCAATCGTCCTGCGGCTATTTCTACGCCATCGTTGTTAAAGCCCATGCGGTTAACCAGCGCCCGATCTTTTTTTAGTCGAAACAACCTGGGTTTATCGTTTCCTGGTTGTGCTTTTGGAGTGAGCGTACCAATTTCTATGAAGCCAAAACCGAGATTGGAAAAATCATCGATCAGCCCGGCATTTTTGTCAAATCCCGCCGCCAGACCCACCGGATTTCTGAATTTTAAGCCGAAAAGTTCTTTTTCCAGTTTTGGGTGATGGTAGTTATAGGCAAGGCTAATCAGTCCTTTGACGAACGGGATCTTTAGTGCAATTCGCAGAAGGGTCGTGGTGAAATGATGTGCTTTTTCCGGGGTAAGTAAGAAGAGAAGAGGTTTGAAAAGTTTGTACATCAACTTCTTGGATGAAATTCTTTAATGACCTGTTTTAGGTAGTCCCGATCCAGGTGCGTGTAGATCTCTGTTGTGGTAATTGACTCATGACCCAACATTTCTTGTACGGCTCTCAGATCAGCTCCACCTTCAATTAAATGTGTTGCAAAACTATGACGAAAAGTATGAGGACTGATATTTTTTTTGAGACCGATTTTAGCACTCAACCCTTTGATGATGGTGAAGATCATTACACGGGTCAGGCTTTTCCCTCTTCTGTTCAGGAAAAGGTGATCTTCAAACCCTTTTTGAACAGGAATATGCACCCGGACATGTTCTTGATACAGCCTGATATGTTTTAGAGCCTCTCTGCCAATTGGGACGAGTCGTTCTTTGCTCCCCTTTCCAACAACTTTCAAAAAGCCAATGTCTTCATGTACGTTGCTGATTTTGAGTTCAATTAGTTCAGAAACGCGGAGACCAGAGCTATACAAGGTTTCAAGCATGGCCCTGTTCCTTGTTCCTTCCGGTTTGGACAGATCGATTGCTGCCAGGAGTTGTTCTATTTCTGGGAAATCGAGTGTGTCAGGTAGTTTCCTTCCCAATTTCGGGGCTTCTAGAAGTTCTGACGGATCCTTCGCTATCACTTCTTCATAGATCAGGAATCGGAAAAAGGCTTTTAATCCGGAAACCATCCGAGCCTGAGAGTAGGGTGACATACCCAGTTCATTGATGAATTCAATGAAATCGATCAAGTCTTGTTGTGCGATTTTAGCCGGAGGTGTATCACGTTCATTTATTGTTAGAAATTCCTGGAGTTTAGCAATGTCAGATAAATAGGCATCCACTGAATTTGGTGCCAGCGACCGTTCGAGCTTCATATAGCTTTTGAATTGCTTTGTATAAGTATTCCAGGACAATTTAGTTGTCAGTTAGTTGATTAGTAGAATGGTTAATTGACTGAATAGTTGATGTTGAGTTGTATTTTCGTAACAGTTCCTACAAATTAACCAATTAACTATTCAACCGATTAACTAGTAATTTGAAAATACTAATACTAAATGGACCAAATCTAAACCTCCTTGGCACGCGCGAACCAGAGATATATGGCAGCCAAACCTTTGAAGACTATTATGCAGAGTTGAAGGATCGTTTTAAAGATCATGATCTTGCGTACTTTCAATCCAACCATGAGGGGGCACTTATAGACAAGCTGCATGAGGTAGGTTTTGAATATGATGGTGTTGTTTTTAACCCCGGTGGATACACACATACTTCGATTGCTTTGAGAGATGCTATATCCGGAATTAATACTCCAGTTTTTGAAGTGCATATTTCGAACCTGGCTGAACGTGAGGATTTCAGACAAAAAAGCTACGTCAGTGAAGTTTGTGCAGGATCGATCAGTGGAATGGGCCTGGAAGGTTATGCCATCGGTCTGGAGCATTTTCTGGGCTAGTATTTGTTACCCTGATCAGCGAGGTTAAATCCTTTATCAAGTACTTCTTGCCTCTTTTTCCGATCAAAAAGGATTGGGTTCGTATGATTGAAATGGATCAAATGAACTTTCGATTTCACATCTTTTGATTCATTTGCAAACAGGTTCATTGTTTCAACCACAAATGGATGCGGAATGTCTTCCATACTTCGATTCGGGATTTCTCCATCTTCATAGAAGGAAGCATCCAGGAATGCGTAATCTACTTTTTTCACTTCCTCAACAATGCTTCGTTCCCAAAGCTCCCATTTGTTAATATCAGGAATGAAGAGATACCCATTTACTTCTGTTTGGATTTTGAATCCGGCAGTTTCTGAATATTCATCCCGGTGCGGAACAGCAAATGGAGTTACTGTGATTGAATTATTGAGTTGAATTTTCTGATCAGCCTGACAGTCAACCAGGTCAATATTGTTTAATGTAACAAGTTGGCTCCAGGGGCCATTGGTTTTAAGGTATTCCCTCATTCTTGGTAAAGCGTAAACCTTAATGTTCGAGGCATTGATTGCTTCTCTTCCTAAGCTCATCAGACCTACATAGTGCCCAATATGGGCATGCGTCAGAAATATTCCTTCGGGCAAGTATTCGTACTCCCAATTGGTCAGCTCATGGAAATACTGGATCTGATCATCCATGTCAGGAGTAGCTTCAAAAAGCCACCACTTTTTATTTTTGGGATCCACAAGTGCCAGGGATACTACATATCGCTTAAGGGAAGGATCTTTGAATGCCAATTGACATTCGTTTTTACAGCCGATATGGGGAAATCCAGCATCTTGGGCTGTTCCTAAAACAAGGATTTGGGTTTGAGCTTTTAGGTGCCAAAACAATACAATCAAACCAAGACTTAAGATCAGTCTCATCTTCTCTGGATGGTCACTGTTTCATTGATCCAGCATCCAATGGTGATTGTTTGTCCTTCTTCGTAGTTTTCGTTGAATATTTCCTCTATCGATGGAAATTGCTCTTTTGAGGCTTTCATTTGATCATTGTTTCCAGCCCTCTCGTACATTTTATAGGCGGCAAGATATACGGCTCGATCAATGACCCGACTTTCTCCGGCCTGGCACTCATTAAAACTTGTGAAATACAGGTTTCCGATAAGGTTGTATGCCGCTGGATTATTTGGAACAAAGCTTAATGCTTCATAGGCATGTTTCCTGGCAATTATTTTCCTACCCAGCTTATTGGATGTGATAGCCAATCCCAGTAATGCATCAGACTTTTCTTTATCTACTGAGGACATTTCCAATGCTTTGCTATGGTACAGCATTGAATTTTCATATTCCCCACTTGCCAGGTATTTACCAGCCAGCACTTTGGCCAATTCATACGTTGGTTGTGAGGCATAGACGGTTTCGCTTGCTTCAAGAAAGTAGTGCCGATCCGTACATTTAGCTCGTACTGAATAGGAAAAGATTTTTTTAGCCGTAGTTATATCGGATGGATTCTCTCGGAATTTTGGTACCAATTGGCTTTCTATGAAATCACAATTGAGAACATCTCCTATAGATCCAAGGAATCCATCGACTTTTGCCTGCTCTTTATCCAGTCGTTCGACTTTACCACCAGCCCTTCTTTGTTGATCAATAACATCAGAGATTAGGGTGTGAATATCGAGCACTTTCTCAGCAGGCATTTCATTGGGGTTGGATTTATAATACCTACTGGCCAACATCATGTACGGATTGAGATTGAAATACGAAATATCCGGACCGTTTAACTCATAAGCTTTAGCATATAAATCAGCCAGCATCGGATATTTATCTGGTTTGTTGTAGTACATTTTAAATGCTTCAAATGCCTTTCTATCCATGGTAGAAGCATCATTTTCGAAGTGCTCAAGCCTCATGTCATACATCCAAAGAATTGAATCTTGAAGCCGAACTTTTCGTTCAGCATCAACTCCGGCTTTTATTATGTTATTGAGATTTTTTACACCATTGATGTAAATAGAAGGGTTCAATTGTGGGTTGTTTGTATACAACCAATTGAGTGGTTGCATCGCCTCTTCAAGGTTACTTTGAGCAAGTAAAACTTTGTAATATGCCTCTTGTTCAACCGCTTTATTTTTTAAGGCCTCATCTTCTGGCCATATCCACCCGTTCTGGGCAAATGTCAATGTTGAAAAAACCAGGGCATAGACATAAACGAATAGTTGCTTCATTAGCTATTATTTAAATGATCTTTATAAGTGGAAGGTTTTCTACTGAAAGACTTATTCAGTGATGGTTTAGTTTCTGCAAAGTGAATAAAAATTTATACTAAAACGGTCATCATTAAGATTAGTTTTGTGTTAAAAAAAATAAACCTGGCTCCAAATGCTAAATTTCAAGGAAATCTTATCTGTATCACTGATTCTTTTTTCTGTGATTGATATACTGGGAAGTATTCCTATCATCATTGATCTGCGAAAAAAATTTGGTCACATCCAATCCGGAAAAGCTACAATTGTTTCCGGAGTGATAATGGTGGCTTTTCTATTTATTGGAGAAAGTATACTTGGCTTACTGGGAATTGATATTGCCTCATTTGCTATAGCGGGGGCAGTTGTTATGTTTTTGATTGGTATGGAAATGGTGCTTGGTATGCAATTGTTCAAATCAGACCCTGAGGAATCTGCGAGTGCGTCGGTTGTTCCGTTGGCTTTTCCTTTGATTGCCGGAGCAGGAACCATGACCACTTTAATTTCATTGAAAGTTGAGTTTTCAACAGCGAATATTTTGGTTGGTATTGTAGTCAATCTGGCCTTTGTGTATCTCGTATTAAAGACAAGTAAATGGCTCGAGAAAAGAATAGGAAAGGCAGGCTTTAATATTTTGCGTAAAGTATTTGGAATCGTGCTTCTTTCTATTGCTATTAAAATCTTCAAAAATCACGTATTAGTATGATCACAATTTATACAGACGGAGCCGCGAAGGGGAATCCTGGGCGGGGTGGGTACGGTACCATTTTGAGGTATGGAGACAAAGAAAAAGAACTCTCGCAGGGATTTCGGATGACGACCAACAATCGGATGGAATTGCTTGCTGTTATTGTGGGTCTCGAGGCAATTAAGAAGCCAAAATGGAATGTAAAAGTGGTTTCTGATAGCAAATACGTGGTGGATGCGGTTTCGAAAGGATGGCTGAACGGTTGGGTTAAAAAGGGGTTTAAAGGGAAAAAGAATCAGGATCTGTGGGAACGATACCTGGAAGCTGCAGCACCACATAATGTTCATTTTGAGTGGATCAAGGGGCATGCCGGACATCCGGAGAATGAACGCTGCGATCAATTA
Organism: Cyclobacteriaceae bacterium; assembly: GCA_028278585.1. Taxonomy (GTDB): domain Bacteria; phylum Bacteroidota; class Bacteroidia; order Cytophagales; family Cyclobacteriaceae; genus Ekhidna. Next base: position 18,331 of record JANQEC010000118.1, read on the forward strand.
GCAGTTGAAGCGGCAGAAGGAAACCTTTTATTAAAAGATGAGGTTTTTGAAAGAAATAACGGATAATTTAACTTACATAGGGTAAGCGCGTAGTTTCAACCAACTTATATGAAGACCAAAAACATATATTATATTCTCTTTCTTGTTGTAATTCTAACAGCAATCATTGTTTATCTGAAAATTGCCAGAGAGAGGAATGAGGAACATCCTCAAATAACTGAGCTTGCGGTAGAGCCAGATCTACTTATCAATTCTGCCGATAGGTACCTTCATGATCATAAGCGACTGGCAGCCATCGAATTCCTTGAAGATGCCATCGCATTGATGAAGTTGCTTGAAAAGGATGGAGATGATGTGAGCTTGCGGGCTATTGAAGTTGCTATTCACGACCTTGAAGCAATTGAGGCACACATCAAAGCTGAGGATGTCAATGATGACCTGATGTATGAAGCTTTTGCAGACGCAATGAATTCGTTGGCGTTTGCTTCATTGCGCGTATCTGAGCAGTTGATAAAAGAAGGAAAAGATGAGGAAGCGGACAAAACACTCCACTATGCGATGGAGCACTTACAAAATTCTATCAAGTATGCACGCGGCGATCAGAAGGAAGAGGAAATGAAAATTGCAGCTCACCTAAACAGAATTATTGAAGAGCATTTACAAGATGATATATCAGTTATTGATGAAGTGATGGCCGAAATAGATTCTGTTGTTCAGGCGCACGTTATCAAGTAGGATCTACTAACCTTTCAGAGAATTCAAAACCTAATTGCTCAAGTTCCTTTAGAACAGGTTCATAAATTTCTTTCCGTGTAGGAATATGAACTCCTGATAAATCTATTTTTCCCTGGAGGATCAACTTAGCAGTAATGGCCAATGGAAGTCCCACGGTCTTGGACATGGCAGTATTTGTGTCATCATCTCCGATCGCCACCATGTGAGATTCAATCTGCCTGGCCTCACCATTTTCCAGATAATTAAATTTATGCCACATCACGATCATATCCCGATCTGTAGAATCCAGTGTCCACTTCTTCTTAAGAATATGTTCCAGGATCTGAGCTGGAGTACCTTTTTCTAATCCAATAGGTTCATCTGAGAACAATCCCAACCATTTGATCTTATACATGATCTCATCATCGATATCCAGGTTCATGTAATGTGCGAGCTTAAGTTCTATCGAGTCATTTGGATTGTATGATAGGAATGAATTGATGAATTGACGGTGCGTCATCTCCTCGACGTTCTCCATTTCGAAAGAGTCGTCAGTTGCACCTAATTGAACAAAAACATCCCATGCTTTGCAGAACCCGGGCCTTCTTAATGTGCCCCGATACAGGGTTTTTATTCCTCTCAGATTGTAAAGGTCCAGGTATTTCAGAGAATCTCGATTTGCGTACCCTTCGAAGTACCCATAGCCTGGAACATGGATGACCTCTGTCCTTCTGAAGAGCCTGTTATACGGAATGTATTTGTATCGACCCTCCTGGATGAATTTTACAAATCCTTGTCCGGCGATCACAACGTTTCTTGGATTCCAGGTGAATTTGTATTGCCACGGGTTTTCCTTTTCGTCATCTCGAGCTAACAAGCCCCCTGTAAACGTTTCGAATGCTGTCAGCTCGTGTCCATCTTCTTTGATCCTGTCAAGTACTTTCATTGCAGACATATGGTCGATCCCGGGGTCAAGCCCCATTTCCATGATCAGCAGTTTGTTGTTTTCTTCGAATTGCTTAGATAATTCCTGAATCTCATCATTTAAATAAGAGGCTGTTAAAAGGTGACGACCAATTTCAGCACATTTTTCAGCGACTGTGAAATGCAAGGAAGCTGGGAGCATAGAAATGATCAGGTCATTTTCTGAGACCATTTTCCGAAGGGCTTCACTGTCTGACACATCAAATGATACAGCTTGGGCCTGTGAATGCCCATTAATTTTTTCTTGAGCAAGTGAAACTTCCTTCTCAGCCAATGTGAGCTCCCAATTTTCCTGAACTGAATGGTCAAGTAGATAATTGATAAGGGAGGTTGAGGATCGGCCAGCGCCAATTACCAGGATTTTTTGCATGACGGCAAATATGTGTTGATCAAAATTTTATTAAAAAGCTTATTGCGAATTTTTATTCACAATTGTGGAATTGGCTTGCGCTTTGGCCAACATGAGCACATCTCCGATTAGGACATGGTCAGGCCGACTCAGTACAAAATCGATTGTTTCAGCAACATCATGTGCTGTAAGAGGTGTGAATCCTTCATAAACACTTTTAGCTCGTTCTTTGTCGCCTTTGAATCTTACCTCGCTGAACTCGGTCTCAACAAGCCCGGGATCAATGGATGTGACTTTTATGCCGTATGGATTTAGATCAAGTCGCATTCCCTTGGTGAGTGCATCCACTGCGTGCTTCGATGCACAGTAAACATTTCCTTTCGGATAAACTTCAAAACCAGCAATTGAGCTGATATTTACAATGTGACCTCTTTTTCGTTTGACCATGTCCGGGATAATCGCCTTGCTTACGTAGAGAAGTCCTTTGACATTGATGTCAATCATGGCGTCCCAGTCGTCCGGGTTTCCTTCGTGGATGAAGTCCATTCCATGTGCATTACCTGCATTATTGACCAAAACGTCAACTTTTTTCCATTCTGATGGTAATGAATCTATTGCTTTAAAGACATTTTCCTTGTCGCGAACATCGAAACTTAGAAGCGATGTGCCAGTTTTAAGCTCATCTCCTAATCTATCCAGTCGATCTTTTCTGCGTCCACAAAGTATGAGGTTGTAGCTTTTTGACAGGATTTTTGCAGTAGCCTCACCAATGCCACTGGTCGCACCAGTTATTAATGCAATGGGTTTATCATCCATTTTTGTTTCCCTTAAACTTCCGTTGTGCTTTGTTCTTTTTATTGCCGGATTTTCTCAATGTCCGGCCTTTTATTTTTCCACCTCTCTTTTGCTTGGGTGAAGGTCCTCCTTCAAATGTGAGGAAGACGGTAAGGTTTTGTGTTGTTAACCGACTGAGTCCTACACTGAATTGATTTTCTCCATCAAGCATATTTCTTAATCCGTAGGAGTATCGAATTTCCGGCGAGAACTTGAAAAAAGGATAGTAAATATCGAAACCAGCACCTATTTCTATGGCATAATTCCACCCATGTAGTTCTAGTTTTTCGACTATATCCTCTTTATTGCTTTTGGAAGCAGCCTCAAATGATGGTGTAATACCTCCCAGCACATACATTGCGACATTTCCTCTGCGGGTTGACTTGTATTTGAGAAGCAATGGAAATTCCACCATAGTAGCATCTTTCAACTCCCTTTGATCGGTATTATCAGTGAATCGATAGAGTAAGTCATTTTCATAGAACGCCACTGTAATAGAGCTTCTGAAGTCTAGTTGATCTGTCACTTTCATGTTGGCTATAAAACCCAACTTGAAACCACCGAGATTTCCGGGAATAATTGAATGTACGGTGTCCATGGCAGGAGTTGTGAATGCTTCTGAATGTTTGATCACGTATTTGGAGGAATGCACGCCTAGAAGAAAGCCATAATGTATCCACTGTTCATCATAGTTGATGAGATTATCTGATGGATTGTTTTGAGCCCTGGATGCTAACCCTGCCAGAAGCAGGATCGGGAGCACTACTTTTCTCCAACGTAAATCGAGCTTATACCTAGTGTTAGTGGCTTGCATTTTGCGTTTTTAAATCCATTCTTTGCCAGGACGTCTAGAAAATTCTTTCCAAAAGGAAATTCTTTGACAGACTCAGGCAAGTACGTATATGCTGCATTATCCTTAGATACCAGTTTGCCAATCTTCGGTAATATCCAACGAAAATAAAAATTATATAATTGCTTGAAGGGAAAAATTGTAGGTTTTGAGAACTCTAAAATCACGGCTTTTCCTCCAGGTCGTAACACCCGATTCATTTCCCTAAGTCCCAATTCCAGGTTTTCAAAATTCCTCACTCCAAAAGCAACGATCACTGCATCGAAGTTATTATCGGTGAATCGTAGATTCTCTGAATCACCAATTTCCAAGCTTATGATATGATCAAGGCCTCTTTTTTTCATTTTGGACCTTCCCACATCAAGCATTCCTTCAGAGATATCCACACCAATGACCTGCTCTGGATCTAATTTGAGGGATTCGATGGCGAAATCTCCAGTACCGGTAGCTATATCAAGAATTTTTTTTGGAGCCAACTTACGTAGCATTCGGATGGCTTTCTTTCGCCACATGATATCTATGCCCAGACTTAGGAAATGATTTAGGAAATCATATTTGCCACTGATGCTGTCAAACATCTCAGCTACCTGCTGCTTCTTGGCATCAGTCTTATCTTTGTAAGGGACTACCGTCATAATTTTCGCAATATTAGTGGAATAAACCCGCGCTAATATGAAATGTTTGGAGATAATTCATCGTGGAGATAAAAAATGCAGCATTTGTAAAAAGTAGTACACAGGAATCCGATTGTCCGGAAGCCACAATCCCGGAGTATGCTTTTATCGGGAGATCCAATGTTGGTAAGTCAAGTTTGATCAATATGCTGACGAATCGGAAAAAGCTAGCTAAAACATCGTCAACCCCTGGCAAGACGCAATTGATTAACCATTTCATTATCAATGATTCATGGTATTTGGTGGACTTGCCTGGATATGGCTGGGCAAGGGTCAGCAAGAAAAGTAAGGCGGATTGGAAACGGATGATAGATAATTATTTAAAAACCAGGGAGAACCTGGTCAATGTTTTCGTTCTCATTGATTTGAGGCATGAACCACAAAAGATTGACCTGGATTTCATTCAATGGCTAGGTGAAGAGGGAATCCCTTTTTGTATTGTGTTTACGAAAGCTGATAAGCTAGGTAAAACCCGGATACAATCTAATCAAGTCAATTACAAAAAGACATTGGAAAAAAATTGGGAAGAACTTCCGAGAATGTTCATTTCTTCATCTGAGCAGAAGGTAGGGAAACGTGAAATTTTGGAATTTATTGATTCAGTTAATCAGTCTATCGATCAATAAGATATTTTTGCCGCAAACAACAGCAAATGGAATTTAGTGATATTGCTTCTGTCTCCGGAAAGGGAGGTCTTTTTAAAATCGTTTCCCCCACTCGCACAGGTGTTATTCTTGAGTCTCTTGATGAACACAAGAAAAAAATGGTAGCGAGTGTCCACAATAAAGTTTCAGTGTTATCAGAAATCTCAATCTATACCACTGATTCTGAGGGTGCCGTCCCATTGGAAAATGTTATGAAAAAGATCCATAAAGAGTTTGATGGAGATACAGACCTGGACAAAAACAGTGATGCCGACGAGCTCAAATCTTTTTTGAAATTTATTTTACCTGACTACGATGAAGGCAGGGTGTACACTTCAGATATTAAGAAGTTAGTGAATTGGTACAACCTGTTAGTAGTTGAGGCACCTGAAGTGTTCGAAGAGAAGAAGGAGGAAAAGTCGGAGGAAAAGGCTTCTGGTAAAAAGGAGGAAAAAGCGGAAAATGAGTGAAGTCAAATTCAAGTTTCGTGTTCGTTGGGCTGATCTGGACCCTAACGGACATATGCGACACACATCATATAATGATTATTGTGCGCAGGCAAGGTTGATGTATTTTGAGGAAATCAGCATGCCTTTTCACAAGTTGATCAGTATGAACATAGGCCCAATCCTTTTTAGAGAGGACACTCGATTTTTCAAAGAGATCAGAATGAATGAGGAGTTTGAGGTTGGGTTCACTATTTCAAAGCTTCGAAAAGACGGGTCAAAATGGTCTTTCAGACACAACATCTACAATAAGGACGGCGAACTCTCAGCAAAGGTCGATGTAGATGGCGCCTGGTTAGATTTAGTAAAACGGAGAACAACCATCCCTCCAAAAGAGCTGAGTGATTTAATGATCGATTCTTATCGTTCCGATGATTTTGAGTGGATCCCTGACAAGGTCAAAAATTAATTCGTTTTTGTCACTTTTAAGTTAGAGAAGTATGCCTCTGTGGTTGAAAAGGTCCAGAAGCCGACCCCACCTGTTCTATCGCCACCAAGTTTCAGGTTGTTAACTACCAATGACGGCTCCTTAGCGTTATTTATGAATAGTTTGGCTTTTTGTCCCTGGACTTCAATTCTTAATTTGGTCCATTCTCCTAACTCGATATCGGCATAGGATTCATACAAGCCCGGGTCTTCTTTCCTTAATCTGTGCCAGGGAAAATCCGGATGAGAAACGTATTGCACACTGTGATTTCTTCTCAGCTGATTTTCTGCTGTTGAATTAGTAGGCCTGATATAAAAGCACTCGTAGTTTTCATCTTCTCCAACCCTGAATGCAACACCAATAAACCCTCTTGCGGTATTCGGCGCTTCCTTTTTTGGGAGCCCAATCACATCGACTTCAATTGTCCCATTTGAAAATTCCAGGTTTTTAATCATTGATACACCACTTCCATCGTTTCCTTCAGCGGTAGAGACAGCATATGCTGATCGGGCTTTGTAAGCTGCTTCACTGATAGTTAATCCCAAAACCTCCATTTGATCTGCTGACTTAAGCATTGTTGTAAGTTTATTGCGAGGGTCTGTTTGGGCCGGTATATCACACCCTTCTCGTCTTCGGGTGTCCACCAAATGAAAGATCTTCCAATTCCCATCCAGCCTGACAAGGTTGAATTCGTCAACACCACAATGAGAGAATTGATCGCCATTCGCTCCACGGTAAAAGGCATAGTCAACCCAAACGGAGGCAAGGTCATCATCGATTTGTATTTTTTCATTCCAGATGGGCTCATTCCACATTTCTTCCTTTGGTCGTCCTACAGCATCGACCCACCCTTGAAAATTGTCCCTTCTAAATTGGGTTTCACCATCTCTGCGGAAAACTGTAAAGGTTGTGGGTTCTTCAATAAAGCAGGACTTTAAGAGTGTGGTGTCATTTGTACGCATTGCTTCAAAAACATTGTTGACAACCTTCATAATATTTTCCTTGTCATTATTTTGTGCATTGGAAATGCCAATGAGAAGGAACAGGCAAATGATAGATATAATCCTCATAGTAGATTGAATTTGATGAATGAAGTTACACTAGCCAGAGAAAGTTATCACTTGATCTTGAGGGATTTTGGATTAGAGGAAGATACTGAAATAGGGGAGGCCAAAATTGCTTTTGATTGGTTGGAGGATTACCTCACAACACAGGTAAATTATTTATTGGATAACGATTTCAACCGATTGCTTAATGCCTTGTACCGAATTGATATATCTGAGTCCAAAACAAAAGAACTATTGCAATTATCTCAAAGTGGCGAAATGGCAAGAAATATAGCGAAGGCTATTATTGAAAGAGAGTCTCAGAAAGTGATTACCCGGCAACAGTTTCGGTAGACTTAATAAAAGATAATGCTGTTTCAACCATTTTTTTAGATCCTAGATAGAAAGGAGTTCTCTGGTGGAATTCCTTGGGTTGGATCTCCAAAATTCTTTGCTCGCCATTGGTAGCAATCCCACCTGATTGCTCAACAATAAATGCCAGGGCATTGCATTCATAAATCAGGCGGAGTTTTCCGTTTGGATCTTTTTGGGTATTTGGATACAAGTAGATGCCACCCTTTAACATGTTTCGATGAAAATCAGCAACTAACGAACCAATGTACCTGGCCGTCATTCCTTTTTCTTTACAATCATCAACGTATTCACGGACCCATGGGTCAAACTTTAAATAGTTGCCCTCATTTATAGAATAAATTTTACCATCTTCTGGTGAAGTCATACTATCATGAGAAAGGACAAACTCACCCAAACTTGGCTCCAACGTAAAGCCATGTACTCCACGTCCTGTCGTATACACAAGCATAGTGGAAGAGCCGTACAAAATGTAACCTGCCGCTACCTGTTCTGTCCCCTTTTGCAAGACATCCTCGTCCTGTACAGGTCCGCCTACAGGTGAAATCCTTTTGTAAATAGAAAAGATGGTTCCTATGGATACATTAACATCAATATTGGAGGATCCGTCCAGTGGATCCATGGCTACTACATACCTGCAATCAGGATTGAGATGAATGATCTCGTCTTCTTCTTCTGAGACTACAGCACAGGTCATTCCACCATTTTTCAGCGCTCTTGTGAAACGTATATTGGCTATAACATCCAACTTCTGTTGATCCTCTCCCTGAACATTTTTTGACCCAAAACCACCAGAAATATCAAGCAATCCAGAATTGGTTACTTCTCTATTTATGATTTTACCCGCTAAGGCAATATCTCGAAGTAGTTGCGAAAGTTCACCGGTCGCAGAAGAAAATTGATCCTGCTTTTGCTTAATAAATCTGTCAAGCGTGGTGCCAATCGGTAACCCAAGATTACTTTTGTTCATGGATGGTTTAATTATTCAGGTAATTAGGCCACAAACTTAAATGATTCAACAGTTAAAACGTTTGCGAAGTGCAAATTTTCAAGTTTGGTGGTGCCTCCGTTAAAGATGGTGAAGGCATTCGGAATTTAGAAAAAGTTATTCAGGAATTTGGTAATGATCGTACTGTGGTAGTGGTTTCTGCTATGGGAAAGATGACCAATAAGCTTGAGGAATTGGTCGATTTGGCAGTGAATGGAAAAGACTATGATGCTGTTTTGGAGGAGCTCTTTTCCTACCATCAAGCTGTTATTCAGGATATAATGAATGTTGTTCCTGAATCGTACATCAAATGGGAAGAGTCACTCAAGGAATGCTGTGAAAAAGTGAACGGACAGGATATACTATGGTCTTATGATCAGATCGTTCCTCATGGTGAACTTATGTCTACATCTATTATATCAGCATACTTGAAACAAAATTCACAATGTGAGTGGTTGGATGCAAGAGACCTGATCAGGACAGATCAATATTTTACAGAGGCCAATGTGGATTGGGTTGTCACAGAGAAGAGCATTATAAAAACCCTGCAAGATCTTGATCACATGGTGGTGACACAAGGGTTTATTGGGTCAGATGCAGAAGGAAATTCAACAACTCTGGGTCGGGAAGGTTCTGACTTTTCTGGCTCAATTTTCGCCTATTGCCTTGGAGCAGAAAGCTTTACTGTTTGGAAAGATGTAAAAGGGATACTGAATGCAGATCCTCGGATAATGGACCAGACAGAAAAGTACGATCGGCTAAGCTACCGAGAGATAACTGAAATGACGTATTACGGAGCCCAGGTGATTCATCCCAAAACACTCAAGCCCCTTGCTCAAAAAAGTATACCATTGACGGTAAGATCCTTCGAAGAATTGGAAGCCTCTGGCACCTTAATCTCATCGAAGAATACCAAGAAAACTGTTCCTTGTTTTGTGTTCAAAAAGAATCAGTTACTGGTTACTGCTGAAGTAAAGGATCACAATTTTATGAATGAACAAAAATTGGGATTGATACTTCAGGTGCTTGATCTTTTGAATATCAAGATCAACCTGATGCAGAATTCAGCATTGACCTTTTCCTTTTGTATTGACAATAAGGAATTCAAGGCACGGAGAATAAAAGAGCTCTTAAATCGTGATTTCATCCTTTCATTTGAAGGGGAGCTTAACCTTGCTACAATCAAGAATTACCAACCAGAATCGTTTGATCAGTTACCTCCTGATAGATCTGTGCTTATGGAGCAAAAAACAGCCAGTAACTACCAGGTTCTATATCGATGATCAGGTAAATCGTTTCAGCGTACGTTCTACTCCGGACAGATAAGATGGACCGAATAGATTAACATGCACCAGCAAGGGGTAAAGATTATGGATCTCGATTCTATCTTGAAAACCAGGTTTGATGGGATATTCCTCAGAATAAGCTGAATAAAATTGCTGATCAAACCCACCAAACATCGTAGTAAAGGCAAGCTCTGTTTCCCGATGACCGAAATAGACCGCAGGGTCAAAAATGTATGGCTCAGGTCCTTGACCACACAAAAAATTACCACTCCAAAGATCACCATGCAGTAATGAAGGAGGTTCATCAGGAACAAGCGGTTCAAGTTTTGTAAAAAGAATATCAAATTGTGTTAGTATGGAGCTTCCAATTAATCCAGAATTATGGGCCATTTCAAGTTGAGGCTTAAGTCTTTCTTCAATAAAGAAATCGGTCCAACTTTCATGAGAATTATTCGCTTGAGGCAAGCTTCCAATGTGATTGTCATGATCAAGTCCGAACTGACTTGAAGATACTTTATGTTGCAATCCAAGTCGTTGACCAAATTTATCCCAAAAGCTCCCGTTAGCAATACCTTTTTCGATCCACTCCAAAATCAAGTATGAATTCCCGTTCGAAGAACCTAACCCGATCACTTCAGGTATTCCTAATGTTGATTTCTGTTTTAGTGTAAGCAGACCTAATTGCTCTTTGTGGAAAAGGTCGGACTGGTCCAGGGAATTTACTTTGATGAAGAATACTCCTTGATTGGTTGTGACTTTGCTTGTTTTATTAATGCAACCACCCGGAACAGGTGAAACATTTTCAATGATCATTTCTGATCCGAAATGATGCCTGAAGGTTTTTACATAAAAGGATTCGTCATTCACATGCTATGTTTTTCCTTAATGAATTTAAGAAATTCATCAGTAGACCTGTCAAGGATTTGGAACACATTTTCAAAACCATTCATACCACCGTACCATGGGTCAGGTACATCTTCCCCTTTTCCATTTTTATCAAAATCTCGCATTAGGAAAAGTGAATCATGCTCACCATCTAGTTCTCGAATCATGTTCAGCCTGTTGGAATGATCCATCGCAATTAGATAATCAAATTCATTTTCATGGTGTTTTTTGAATTGTTGACCAAAATGTTTGATTGGCACGTCATGATTATTCGCCACCTCAATTGTTCTGGGATCTGGTGATTCTCCTACATGATAGTTCGCTGTTCCTGCCGAATCGCACGAAATCATCGTTTCCAATCCGTATTGTTTGATTTTTTGCTTAAAAATGGCCTCTGCCAGGGGTGACCTGCAGATGTTGCCCAAGCATACAAATAAAATTTTTATCATTTTTTTAAAATGAGGGGTTACCTTTTTTCGACTACATGTATATAAGGGTTCATAACACAAATTTATTCATACACCTGTTTACAAGTAAAAAAGTCCCGCTTCTGGCGGGACTTTTGTTTTAATGAGATTTTTTGATGTTATCGAACACTGATTCCAATACCTGTTGTAAGCGTGCTATACTTTTGAATGGCATAATCCGCATGAAGTGTCAAGATCAATAATTTAAGTCGAAACCCGAGATTTATCCTTGGTCCGGTTGAGGCAAAATCAAAACTGATTGGGTCTACAAAGGTTCCTCCCTCAGTTTCATATTCCCCAAGTAAATCAAACTTTGTCCTGGTATTTGCGATACCTACCCCACCAAACAACGTCAAGATTGCCAATTGTTTGGAAACGAGTCCCTGAAGCGTAAAACTGCTTGTAGAGAACGTCGCACTTTGTCCAAAATCAGGATCTAATGCTATTGTTGTTTTCATTCTGTTCCAACCGATAAATCCTGAGACATCAATTGGTAATTGTTTGAAACCAGGTACCCACTGTTTAAGGTCGTGCATGAATCCTACTCCAAACATTTCAAATGAAAAATCTGTTTGCCCTTGATCGTTTGTAGATTCTATTTTAGGAATAATTCTAAGTTTTAATTCTGTGTTTTTCATTAACCCAATCCCCACCTGGACCATGCCTGATGGAACAGCACTAAAACCAATCTCTTCATCTAGCCCAAGTCCAGTAGGTGCACTGATGCTCACCTGAGTGTCGTCTGATGTATCTCCTGGAGTTCCATTATCTGATGTATAACGAAGAAAAGGGAGCTCTTCATTTGGAAGATTCGGTCCAAATAATGTTGGTGAGCTGGTTATTCCAGGTCCGAGATTCCCGTTTATATCAAGCGTTCCGATTACCTCCAGGTTTGTGAATTCACTATCATCTATTGTAAAAAATTCGGCGCTGGATGGTACAAATGCAAACGAAACAGTTGGAGTGATGTCGAATCCAAGTAGCTTATGTGGTTTTGCTGTATTGTACCAGCCACTATTGATCCCGTAACCAAAGCCTAGAAAAGCTGGCTCAAGGTATCCTTCTAATAATTTTTCAGCATCTGCCGTACCTGCTTCCAGGAAAGAACCAAAATCAATTTGAGCTTTTCCGGCAAATGGAAGAGTAACGATAAGTAATAATATTATATGCTTTTTCATGATAGGCGATTAATTAGTTGATGTCTCTAACTCGAAGTGCAACATCGAAATAAACTAGAATTTCAAAATCAATTATATCGGAAACCAGAGGTGGAACTACAGTTCCGGCATCGAAAACAAAGTCCATGGTAAAACCTTGTCTGTCTAGTAGCTCATCCTCTATTACACCTTTAATCGTTGTTATGTCCAAAGGAGTCTTTGGAACATTTTGAAGTGTGCCACCTGAAAGTGGTAAATCTGCACTTACCGTTCCGGTGGAGAGATTGAAATCTACTCGATTAACTTCCACAGGAACCTCTTCATCAAAGGTGTCACCAGAATCATTAACTCCTGATACCTCATAAGATATCCCTAACAGGTATACTCGGGCACCCTGTCGATTCAATTCGTCAATAGCATCTTGAAAGCCATCAACCTCGTTGAGGTTATAACTGAAAGTAAATTGATCCGGATCCAGGTTAAAAGTAGCTGGAGGAACATCAATTATAATTTCATCTGGTTGAACAGGAACCTCGGCGGCTACGTCAAAGCCAAACCCAGCTTCACCACATGAGAGTAAGGCGGCGAGAGCAAAAGTTAAGAGTAGCGATTTTATTTTTTTCATTTTACATGCATGTGATTTGTCTGATTGTAAATCTAAGGAAATAATAAAACTATTAATTGGGGCTTATCCATTCTATTTGATCATTCGTCTAATTAATTTTGCGGTCTGAATTGAGAGGATAGGCTCTATCCGGCATTCAATTTAGTGATCGAAATACAATTTGTCATATTTTAAATAATACATTTTACCATGTCATTAGTAGGAAAAAAAGCACCTGTTTTTAGTACTCCAGCAGTCATAAATGGAGTAGAGATTGTTGAAAATTTTTCGCTGGATCAGTACATTGGGAATAAGGAAGTTATATTCTTCTTTTACCCAAAAGATTTCACATTTGTTTGTCCGACGGAGATCCTTGCTTTCCAGGAAAGATTAGAAGAATTTGAAAAAAGAGGAGTTGCGGTTGTAGGTGCATCTTGTGACTCAGAGGAGACCCACCTGGCTTGGCTCACTACGGAGAAAAATAAAGGAGGAATTGAAGGAGTTAAGTATCCATTGGTAGCTGACCTTTCCAAGTCTGTTGCTTCTAATTATGGAGTTTTGGCCGGAGATTGGACATACAGTGAAGATGGAGAATTAAGCTTCGATGGAGCTCCTGTGGCTTATCGGGGTACTTTCTTTATTGATAAAGAAGGTGTGGTACGTCATGAAACGATCAACGATTTGCCTCTTGGGAGGAACATTGACGAAATGCTGCGAATTGTTGATGCATGGCACCATGTTCAGGAACATGGAGAGGTTTGTCCCGCCAACTGGAATGAAGGAAAAGATGCGATGAGCGCTACGAGAGAGGGTGTAGCTGAATACCTGGCAAACCACTAAGAACTTTATTCGAGAATCAAAAAGGCTGTTCCGACTATGGGATGGCCTTTTTTGTTACATTTAATTAATGCATGTCAGAATACGTAAAATGATGCCGGCTAACAGACTTGTTTACAAGCAAAAGAAATGACGGGATTGGTTATTAAATCAACTGGACTTTGGTACGATGTTCTTGTGGATGAACAAGTGCATCCGGCAAGACTCAGGGGAAAGTTTAAGTTAGAGGACAAAAAAATTACCAATCCTATTGCCGTTGGTGATGAGGTTGAGATAGAGGCAAATGAGCAAGTAGAGAATGAATGGGTCATTACTGAGATAAAGCCACGTAGAAATTACATCATCCGACAAAGTCCTCGAAAAAAAGGACATTCACACTTGCTTGCCAGCAATGTAGATCAGGGAGTGCTGATCGTAACACTTAAAATGCCGAGAACGTCTGTTGGGTTTATAGACAGGTTCCTTGTAACGTTGGAGGCGTTCAGGATTCCAGGGGTAATCATCTTCAATAAGAAAGACCTTTACAAAACAAAGGAGTTCACACTATTTGAGGAGCTCAGGGAGCAATATGAAGCTATTGGCTACACTGTTTTTTTAACTTCATTTCTTGAGGATGTCTCCATATTAAAGCCGGTTTTCGAAGGAAAAAGAAGTTTGATTTCGGGACACAGCGGATCAGGAAAATCTACTTTGGTTAATAAACTTATACCTGATGCCAACCAGGAGGTACAGGAGGTTTCCACGTTCGCCAACAAAGGTGTGCATACGACCACATTTGCCGAACTCTTCCAGGTTGATGAGCATTCATCTGTCATAGATTCTCCGGGGATCAAAGAACTTGGATTGGCTGAAATAGAGTCGGATGAATTGTCTCATTATTTTCCTGAGATGAGAAAATACTTAGGACAGTGTAAATTTCACAATTGTCAACATTATGAGGAACCAGGATGTGCGGTGAAAGCGGCGGTTGGTAATGATATTGCAGAAAGAAGATTTGAAAGCTACCTCGGGATCCTTTTCCAGGATGATAACCGAGCTTAAAAGGCTATAAAAAGAAAAAGCCACCCGTCCTTATCAGGGCAGATGACTTGATCATTAACTACAACCTTAAAAAAACTACTACTTTACTACTAATTTGTATTGTGGTGTTGGGTTTAATGGGCAGAAGTATACGTACTCACCCTTTTCCAGAATTACTTCTTTTGATCGTGCAGACTCTCCGTCTTTTACAGTTTTAGAGAGGTAAGCATTTTGGATGTGATCCGTTGCTTCTGTTTTACCAGCCGGAGCAATTACGAAACCTACTTCATGATCAACACCATCGTTGGTTACTTCAAAAATGTATGGCTTTCCAGCCTTTAATTTCAGTTCTGTTTTTTCGAATTCTCCCGGAGTTTGATCCAGTAGAATAACTCTCGCATCCTGGACCAAAGCCGCTCGTATGAACAATGGTCTTCCTAGTAATAATCCACCGGCAACTATTGCCAATGTCAATGCTAAACTTTTAATATTCCTCATTTTATTGGTATGATTATGCTACTGTTTCTAGTTCAGTTGCCACTGGAAAGTCCACAGGGATTTGCGTTGCTCCGTTGATGAAATTGCTGATAGTCTTATCGCCGATCAAAATCAAAATGTCGATCAGGTTCGCTTTGTCATAACCAGCTTCAAACAGCCCTTCCAAAGCTTCTTGACTTGGCTTACTTCTGTTAATAGTAATGTTTCTTGTGAACTTGGCAAGTGCGTTCAATTTCTGATCAAATGATACTTCTCCTTGCCTGATCTCTAAGATCTCTTCGTCAGAAAAACCATTCATTTTGCTGATAGCTGTATGTGCTGATAAACAGTATAGGCAATCGTTTACCTGGCTTACTACCAAGTTAACAACCTCTTTTTCTTTTGTGTTTAGTGTGCTTTTCCTGTTGTTCAAAGCCAGGTAGTCACCAAGAGCAGTTTCATTATATGCATAAGTCGCAAAAAGGTTAGGGACGAATCCAACTCCTTTTTCTATCTGATCGAAAATAGCCTGGTTATTTTCGCTTACTTCCTCTCTTGTAGGAACGTTGAATGTTGTTGACATTTTTTGTATTGTTTAAATTTTGAAATTCGATTTACAATACAATTTTACGCCTCTGTTTGGGGTGGGTGAGAGGCAACATTTCCCGACAGAGTGTCCATTTTTCCCTAGTTGGGTTTTAACTCATTTTTGAAATGCTGAGGTGTTTGATTGGTGATCTTCTTGAACATTTTGTGAAACGTACCAACTTCTTCAAATCCCAATTCGTATGCGATCTCTTTCGATGTTTTCTCAGTGTAGATCAAAAGTCTCTTTGCCTCAAGGATAATTCGCTCATGAATGATCTGCAAGGGAGATTTTTGATTGTATTTAGCAAAGAGGTTGGATAACGTTTTAGGAGATTTGAATAAGAGATCAGCATAATCGCTTACTTGCTTTTTGCGCTTATAATGCGTGTCCACCAGTACGTTGTACTTCCTGACAATATCAATTTGGCTATCCTTTAGTTCCGTAGGGATCAACTGCTCTTTGGCCAGGCGAGTTATTTTTATAATGAGTCGTTTTAAAAGCATGACTAGCATTTCTCCCTGGATGTTATCCCTGGTGGTGAATTCATCAATGAACACCTCCAAAAGCATATTGAACTTAGAGGCCTCCTCATTGTCAAGTGTGATAATTGGTGGGGCCTGTGTTCCGAAAAAGATGATTCCATTACAGGAGACTTCATGGTCATGATCCTGGATGCAATAGAATTCACGATTGAACGTGAAACCTGTTATGGAGGCTTGCTTTTGTTTAAAATGAATTTTTTGCAAATAGGTGCTGGTCGTAATTTGGTTTGGCCCCAGGTTGATTGGTACTCCGTCTTTTTCGATCTCAACTGGTTCAGAATTCTGATTCCAAAGAATATTGATCAACCCTTTGGAACCTTCAAAATGCTGACACTCTTCCTGAAAATTGGTGCTTAATCCGAAGAGAGACCCAAGTGCGTTGCCTTTGTAAGTATAAACCATAAGCCAAAAAAGAAAAGAATTGATTTATAAGTTCCAAATACACATGGTTTTGGTTGAAATCGTCATTAACATAACAAAGTAATCAATACTACAATTAGGACATTTATGAAACCTTTTTATGTTTGTATACGAATACTACATTTAGGATATTGATATTATGAAAAAATTTCAACTAGGAGAATTCGAAGAAATTGTGCTGTTAACAGTCGGAGTACTGTTTGATGAAGCATATGGAGTGGCAATAAAAGGTGAAATAGAAAACCGACTTAAACGTAAGGTTAGTGTAGGTGCGATGCAATCTGCTTTGCGTAGAATGGAGAAGAAAGGATTTCTAAATAGCCGGGTCGGGGAGGTGAATAAGAAAAGAGGGGGTAAGCCGA
>JANQEC010000180.1 GCA_028278585.1 Cyclobacteriaceae bacterium
AGGGTCTATCACAGCTATGCTCGTCTGAAATCCATCATCACTCGCTCCCTCCATGTTGATCGCATTACCATTGATGTCATCCTGAATGCCCCCATTCAATGTGATGTTGTCCGTGTCGTCCGAACCAACATTGATGACTCCACTGTTAATATCTGTTTGATTAGCATCAACACCTAAACTATTGCCATTTATAGTTGTCGCTCCTTGCAGAGTTATTGCATCATCATTTTCATTTCCTATATTGATGATGTCTGTGTCGATATCGGCACTGACAGCTAAGTCAGACACTGTAAAACTTCCACCGTCAACATCGAGACCGGCGTCTGCGTCAACATTGCTGCTAAAATCTGCTTGCAGGTTAACAACCAAACTTCCATCAACTTCTGTACTTCCGGTCAATGTTAGTACATCTCCAATGTCATCACCAATATTGATGTTGTCACTGTTAACATTAAAATCTTGCCCATCTACTGCATTTACAATTTGACCATTGCCATCAGTACTTACAGCTAAATTGTTTTGCAATGTTGATCCTGTCAAAGTCACAGTACCGTCTGCATCAGGAAACGTTATTGTTCGATCAAAGCCACTGTTGGCGTCAATAGCAAAAGTCGTATTATCATTCCCAGCGTTAAAGGTCAGTGGCGTAGGTCCTTGCACTGTACCACCGATGGTCACAGCGTCACCTAAACCATCTCCAACTGTAATCGAGGAACTGTTAATGTTTGTAGAAGTTCCGTTAGAAACATTGAGTGTTGTGCTGTTTATATCAGTTTGAGGAGAAGTAATCGTTAAATCACCACCATTAATGCTTGTAGCGCCGGTAATAACTATCGCATCCGCGTTTGCATTCCCGATATTTATGTTGTCACTATCAACATTGAAGTCCTGTCCATCATTAGCAACCACTATCTGACCAGAACCATCGCTACTCAAGGCTAAATCAGGAGTAAGCGCTGCGGGACTCAGATTGATAACCCCACTAGCATCTGGAATAGTAATTGTGTTTACCTGTGTAGGATCTTCCACAGAAAGAGTCGTAGTATTTGTGTTATCAGTAGCTCCTTGAAATACCAATGGGCTTGCCTCTTGGATTTCGCCATTGATCGTTATGTCAGCGCCAATGGTTAAGGCGTCGGTTGGATCATTTCCAATATTGATTATGGAACTATTGACACTCGATTGGGGTGCGTCAACGGTCAGATTTCCTCCATTTAAATTGGTTGTTCCATTGATGTTAATTGCATCTGTATTTTCATCTCCAATATTGATGACATCACTATTAACAGAAGTTGTTGCTCCAGGTGTATCAGCGACGGTAAAATCGCCATTGGTAATATCCAAACCATTGTTTGCATCAACGTTTCCAAAAAACTCTGACTGTTCATCCACTCTAAATGTCCCTTCGACAAAAGTTAGTTTCCCGCCAGATCCAAGGTTCACTGCGTCATCTGCATTTAAAGTGCTTGTAATATCAACCGGATTGTTTACTTGTAGACCTCCAGTATTATTCAGAATTATCTGTTGAGTCCCCGGAACAGTAAAATCAGCATTATCGACATCCAGATCATCTCCTTGAATCGCGTCATCCTGAATGGTGACGATTGCTTCAGTTCCTGTATTATTAATTGCAATATCTCCTGTCACCGGCTGACCTTCGGCAACTCCTGAAGCATTTCCAATATAAATATTGTTCTGATTCAAGTCGGATGAAGTGAAATCCGATCTATTGGCCCAAACGACATTGCCAGTTTGATCTATGGTGAGGACTCGATCAGTGTTCCCCTCCGGATTTATTTTTGAAATCGTTATGGTCCCGTTTGCTATATCTTCATTCAGAATAGAGAGGTTTGTAATATTAGCAGAAGTGATAATTATTGGGGTTTCAGAAATAGCCGTAATCCGTCCTTTAGTATCGACTGTAAATTGAAGCGCTAAAAATTCATCACCATATCCTCCCGCCACTCCAGAAATGTCCTCAAGTTTTGCGCCTGTAACTGCCAAGTCAGCTATTTTTTCAGTGGTAACCGCACCATCGGTGATTTTGGGTGTAGTGACACTGCCATCCTGAAGCTTACTGGTGGATACGGCATTGTCAGCTATCTTATTCGTGGTTACTCGACCTAATCCAATTATTGGGTTCGGATAGAATCCTGTCAGATCTCCTCCTGCTGGTGTCACATTTAAAGCACCTAAACCAGGAATCCAGGTATTGTTATTCCAATAGTAGAACAAGTTCTGATCTGTGTCATAAACCATGAGCCCATTGTCATTCACTGCAAGGCTTATGGCCATACTTGTCCGCTGAAAGGTTGTTATCCTTGGAACAAGAAATCCCTGATTGGAATTTGGTGAAACAAGCTCCAAAACGGAATTGGCATTTGGAGTGTTAGTGTTTACTCCTACAGAATTCTGACCATTAGAGGACAGGAATCCTAAGACTGACACAGCTAGGAGTGTAAGCTTCTTATTTAAACCCATAATATTTTCTTAAGTCTGAGCGGCTTTACTTTTTAATTAATCAACTGACGACTAGATGAGTATCTCATCTAATATGCTGGCGTAAGCATAACTTCGGCTAATAGTAAAAATCGACAATTTTTGAAAAAAAAGAGTCAAAACATAGGAACAGAATCTGAAACCTTCGGTGAATTGGTAATTTTCTTTGATAAATGAGATTACAAGCTTTTGAAAATAATTTTTTGAGATGAATAAATCCTTTATTTTTGCCAAAGCAATGTAAGATTTCAATGACGAGGGGACTACAGTCCCCTCTTTTTTTTCTTGAAAAAAACATGAATAGGCTGCGAAACATAGTAGAAGAGGTTGTTGGAAGTGATCCAACACTATTTCTTGTTGATTTTATGGTAAAAGGGACGCCTGGAAATCAGAAATTGCTCATAATTATCGATGGGGATAATGGAGTGAATATAGATCACTGCAGTATGGTAAACAGAAAGGTTGGAGCGATCCTGGAAGAGGAAGATTTAATATCCGGAAAATATTTTTTGGAAGTCTCATCTCCAGGTTTGGATCATCCAATCAAACTGAAGAGGCAGTATGAGAAGAATGCTGGAAGACAACTTAATGTGGAAAAGAATGATGGTGAAATTGTATCAGGAAAGCTACTTAAGGTAGATAATAATGCCCTCATTTTAGAAACATCAGATGAAGCTGAAAAAGAAAGACTTATGAATTTCGACGAAATAAATCAATCAAAAATAGAAGTATCATTTAAATAGAATGGAAGCGTCAGTATTAGTTGATTCGTTTGCGGATTTTGCCAGGGGAAAAAATATAGACCGGCCTACAATGATTCGCATCCTGGAAGATGTGTTTAGAACGATGATCCGAAAGAAGTATGAAACGGATGATAATTTCGATATCATCATTAATGCAGATAACGGTGATTTGGAAATTTGGCGATTCAGAGAAATCGTAGATGACAATTCTGAGGATATTTGGGATCATGACAAAATCAGTCTCACAGAAGCACAGGAAATAGAACCTGATTTTGAGATTGGGGAAGAAGTTGCGGAAGAGATCAAACTTCTTGACTTTGGAAGGAGAGCGGTCATGACTGCAAGACAGACTTTGATTCAAAAGATCAAGGATCTTGAGAAGGACATTCTCTTTCAGAAGTACAAAGATTTGGTTGGTGAGATTATACAAGGTGAGGTTTATCAAGTCCTAAGCCGAGAAGTCTTATTAATTGATGGGGAAGGTAATGAACTTACCATTCCAAAATCCGAGCAAATTCCAAAAGATCGCTACAGAAAGGGGGACACAGTAAGGGCGATTGTTCATCGCGCTGAAATGGTTAATGGGAATCCTAAAATTATTTTATCAAGAACGTCTCCTGTTTTTCTCGAGCGCCTTTTTGAAGCTGAGGTACCAGAAGTGTATGATGGTTTGATAACAATTAAGAATGTTGTCCGGGAGCCAGGAGAGAGAGCCAAAGTTTCGGTGGAATCATATGATGACAGAATCGATCCTGTGGGAGCGTGTGTAGGGATGAAGGGATCTCGAATACATTCAATTGTTAGAGAACTTCAAAATGAAAACATAGATGTCATTAATTTCACAGACAATTTAGAGCTTTATCTAGCCAGGGCTTTGAGTCCGGCTAAGATCACAAGTATGAACATCAGTGATGATAAGGAACGGGTTTCTGTGTATTTAAAACCTGACCAAGTGTCTTTAGCTATTGGTAAGGGAGGACAAAATATCAAGCTTGCAAGTAAGCTTGTAGGTATGGAAATCGATGTGTTCAGAGAACTGGATGAGTCTTCGGAAGAAGATGTAGATCTTGATGAATTCACTGATGAGCTTGAAGATTGGGTTATTGATGAATTGAAGCGAGTAGGTTTAGATACTGCTAAAAGCGTATTGAAATTGGGCACTGAAGATTTGGTAAGAAGGACAGATTTAGAAGAAGAAACAGTACATGAAATTGTTCGAGTTCTAAGCCAGGAATTTGAATAGAAATTTTAAAGGTTTGTATGGCAGAGTATAGATTAAGTCAAGTTGCTAGAAAACTAAATGTAGGTAGAAATACCATACTTGATTATTTATCTGAAAAGGGTTTTGAGGTTGATTCAAATCCAAATTCCAAGATAAACCAGGATCAGTATGATATGCTTGCAAGAAAGTTTGCGGATGCAGCGCATGATAAAGAGGAAGCTTCAGAATTGACTATTGGAGGTGGGACTGAGGACTTTGTAATCAAGGCAGAGAAACCTGAGGATACAAAGAAAACGGAAGATGAACGAATTCTGATCAAGGATAATGTTGCTCCTGCCACAGAACCAGAGAAAATATCTGCTAAATCAAAACTTGATGGCCCCAAGGTTGTCGGTAAAATAGATCTTGAGAAGAAGAAAAAGAAAGAGAAAGAAGAAGCTAAAAAAGAGGAAAAAGTAAAAAAAGTTAAAGAGGAGGAAAAGCCCGTAGAAGTTGCCAAAGAACCGGAAGAAGAGGCTGAAGTAGAAGTAGAAATAGAGGAAGAAACGCCGAAAGAACCAAAAGAAGTGATCAAGGCTAAAGCCGACTCACTACGAGGTTTAAAAGTCCTTGATAAAATCGAATTGCCTGATAAGCCTAAACCAGTTGCTTCGTCAGATCAAAATCAGGACAGAAAGAAAAGACCTAGAAAAAGAATAAGTTCAGGAACTCCGGAAACTAAAGGCAAAAAGACTGCTCCAACTTCAGGAAGATCTTCCACAGGAAGAAAAACCGAAGAACTTTCAGACAAAGAGATCCAAGATAAGATTAAGGCTACTCTTGCTAAGCTAAGCGGAGGGAAAACCAAAACGGAAAGATCAAAATACAGGAAAGATAAGCGTTCAGCAAAGGCCGAAGCAGAAGAAGAAAAGCTTATTCAAGCCGAAGAAGAATCAAAAACATTACAGGTAACCGAATTTATTTCGGCCAGTGATCTTGCTTCATTGATGGATGTATCCGTTAATGATGTGATCTCTACTTGTATGACGTTGGGAATGTTTGTTTCAATAAACCAAAGGCTTGACGCAGAATCGATAACTGTTATTGCAGATGAATTTGGTTTCGATATTGATTTTACAGAAGCGAAGGAGGAGACAGATGTTATTGAGGTAGAGGATGACGATAAGTCATTGGCTGAAAGAGCTCCTATTGTTACGATAATGGGTCACGTGGATCACGGAAAAACATCTCTGCTAGATTATATACGAGATGCCAAGGTAACAGCCGGTGAAGCTGGAGGAATTACTCAGCATATTGGAGCGTATGACGTGACCACTGAAAGCGGTAAACGAGTTGCTTTCCTTGATACCCCTGGTCATGAGGCATTTACTGCCATGCGTGCACGAGGTGCAAAAATTACAGATGTGGCGATTATCGTTGTAGCAGCTGATGATTCAGTCATGCCACAGACCAAAGAAGCCATTAATCACGCACAAGTAGCAGGCGTCCCTATTGTAATTGCGATCAATAAAATTGACAAACCGAATGCCAACCCAGAAAAGATCAAAGAGGATCTATCCAATATGAACATTCTCGTTGAGGATTGGGGAGGTAAATACCAGTGCCAACATGTCTCAGCCAAAACCGGTGAGGGCATTGATGAGCTACTTGACAAGGTACTGCTGGAGGCTGAATTGCTTGAATTAAAGGCTAATCCAGGCAAACCAGCTGTTGGATCTGTGGTAGAGGCCAGTTTGGACAAAGGAAGAGGTTTTGTATCTACCATCATGGTTCAAGGAGGTACCTTAAAAGTCGGTGATGTCCTGCTAGCAGGTCCTTTTTTCGGGAAAGTCAAGGCAATGTTTGATCACCGTGGACATAAGGTGAAAGAGGCCGGACCTTCCACCCCTGTTCAAATGCTCGGGTTGGATGGAGCTCCACAGGCTGGTGATAGATTCAATGTGATGGAGAGCGATCGGGAAGCACGAGAAATCGCCACAAAAAGAGAACAGATCCTTCGTGAGCAATCAATAAGAACCAAGAAGCACATTACGCTTGATGAAATTGGAAGAAGACTTGCTATTGGAAACTTCAAAGAGCTTAATGTCATTGTTAAGGGTGATGTGGACGGATCCATTGAAGCCTTGTCTGATTCATTACTTAAGTTGTCCACAGAAGAAGTTCAGGTGAACATCCTTCACAAAGCTGTTGGTCAGATCTCCGAATCTGATGTTCTGTTAGCTTCAGCGTCGGATGCAGTTATTGTTGGTTTCCAGGTAAGACCTTCCGGTGGAGCCCGAAGATTAGCTGAAACCGAGGAGATTGAAATACGATTGTATTCAATTATTTATGATGCCATAAATGATGTGAAGGATGCAATGGAAGGAATGCTAGAACCTACAAGTGAAGAAATTATTACCGGAAATATTGAGGTTCGAGATGTATTCAAAATTTCCAAAGTTGGAACCGTTGCCGGTTGTTATGTGACGGATGGAATTGTTAAGCGATCCAATCAAGTGAGATTGATCAGAGATGGAATTGTGGTATACACCGGTGAAATCAATCAATTGAAGCGTTTTAAGGAAGATGTCAACGAAGTGAAAAACGGCTATGAATGTGGCCTGAGCATACAAAACTTCAATGATATTAAGGTCGGAGATACGATTGAAGGATTCGAGATCAAAGAAGTGAAAAGAAAACTTTAATTCGCTTCCGAAATACAAGCAATTTTTACCACGTTTTTACCAACCTTGTAGCAAGATTTTCGTTATTTTGTTCACTACAAGTAACGAATCTTGCGGATAATAGCCAAAATATCGTTTCTACTAGGTTTCTTATTCATAGTAAATCTTGCATTTGCTACGGGAAATCCTGAAAAAGAGTCTACCACTGAAGGTACCCAACAACAACCAGGAGAGAAAAAGCAGAATACGGAAGAACTTGATCCGGCAGGAGAGTTAGAAGGAGGTTCTGAGCCTCAAGAACTTCAATCAGTGGATTCTACGGAAGACGATTCTGTCAGCAAGTACAATTTCATATTCTATTTTCTGTACAAGCTCAAGTACAATGAGAATGAGGAAGTAGAAGAATTATTCTAGGCGTAGACGTTTACGAAATTTTCAATCTCTTTAAGGCTAATATTTCTCTCGTAAAAGGCCTTTCCAAATACCACTCCATATAATCCCTGATCGGCCAATTTTTTCACGTCATCCATGTTACGCACACCACCGCTGGCAAAAATGCATAGGTTAGGAAATTCTTTTAATAGACTTTTGTAGAGATCAAATGAAGGTCCTTCCAGCGCACCATCTCTCGAAATATCAGTTGTCTTCAGGTACTTCAGTCCTCTTTCGTAGAAATAAGCGATATGATCAAAGATTTTCAAATCAGTAGCAGTCTGCCAGCCCTTTATTCGTATCAACCCATCCAAGCTATCAGCAGCAAGCGCAATTTTTTCACGACCATAGGACATTATCCAGTTGGCAAATGTTTCTTTGTTCTGAACTGCCACAGATGCTGAGGTTATACTTTCAGCACGATGTTCAAATGCCTTGATCACATCTCCATCGGTATGAATCCCTCCAGTGAAATTCACACTGAGCTTGGTATAGCCGGTAATCATCTGTAGAGGATCATAATTAACGATTGTCCCTTTCTTTGCCCCCTCAAGGTCAATCAAATGAATTCTGGTAATGCCATGCTCCTCAAATTGACTTGCTACTTCTATAGGACTTTCTTCATAGAATTTTTCGTTGGAATAATCCCCTTTCGTAAGACGAGTAGTCCTTCCGTTGATCACAGATATAGATGGAACCAGTAACATTAATGAAGATTTGGTTGGTAAATAGCCCTTATGAGAACTCCTTACAAGATACAGAAATTCGTGGAGAAAAACTATTGAACCTGAACTAATTTGAATCCCTCTCCATGGATTGTGAGGATTTTTAAAGAAGGATCATCAGCAAGATATTTTCTGATTTTTGCGATGTAGACGTCCATACTCCTGGCATTGAAATAACTGTCATCCTTCCAGATTCGCTTGAGTGCAATACTGCGAACTACTGTTTGGTTAATGTTCTCGAAAAATATCTTCAGAAGTTCGTTTTCCTTAGTTGTTAATGTTATTTCTCGTTTAGGTGTCTTAAGCTTGTTTTCACGATAGAGGTAAATCAAATCTCCTATTATGAAAGGGTTAGGAAACTCCTCAACTTCTTTTTTAGTAGACCTTTTCAAGATTGCCTGGATTCGGACCAAAAGTTCCTCCATGCTAAAAGGTTTTGTCATATAATCGTCCGCGCCGATGGTGAAGCCTTTAATGATGTCTTGCTTCATTGATTTTGCCGTTAGAAATATGATGGGCGTATTGTCATCCATTGAGCGGATCTCTTTGGCCAGTGAAAACCCATCCTTTTTTGGCATCATCAAATCCAGGATGCACAGATCGAAATCACCATTTTTGAATGTCCTCTCCCCTTCTTCTCCATCTCTGCTCAATGTTGTTTCAAACCCTTTTAATCCAAGGTATTCACTTAGGATCTCGCCCAAATTAGGGTCGTCTTCTACGATTAGTAATTTAGGCTTCATGTGCTATCGGGAGTGTTATTGAAAATTTGCTTCCTTTTCCAGGCTCACTATCGACATCAATTTTGCCCCCATGAGCTTCAACCATATTCTGAACGTATGCAAGACCGA
This sequence comes from Cyclobacteriaceae bacterium, assembly GCA_028278585.1. GTDB lineage: Bacteria > Bacteroidota > Bacteroidia > Cytophagales > Cyclobacteriaceae > Ekhidna. Next base: position 9,136 of record JANQEC010000180.1, read on the forward strand.
GCCCAAAACCCTTCACGTCATGACGATTACCTGTTGGTACTCGATAAAACTTTTGAAAAATATGCTTCTGTTGTTCTTTGTTCATACCTATTCCTTTATCTTGAACCGTTAGATTAAATCTTTCATCAGAATATTCGGTTCTCAAAGTTATGTTCGGGGCTTCCGGGGAGTACTTGTTAGCATTGTCCAGGAGGTTAAGAACAATATTGGTCAGGTGTGTTCTGTCTCCAATTACGTTATCGACTTCAGCATTTTCAACCAAGTTAATTCGGCCACCTCGTTGTTCAATTTGAACTGAAATATGTTCTGCAGCTTCCCTAACAATCTCATTCATCAGAATCATCTCCTCTTTCAAATTGTAATCTTTCCTATCGATGGCGGCTATTTGAAGTACTTTTTCCACTTGTTCGCCTAGTCGCTTGTTTTCGTCATTGATTACTTTGAGGTATTTGCCCCTCAGTCTGCTGTTTTCAACATCCTTATCATTGAGGGCTTCTACAGCCAGTGAAACGGTAGAAATTGGAGTCTTAAGTTCATGGGTCATGTTGTTGATAAAATCATTCTTCATCTCAGAGATCTTTTTCTGGTGAACGATGGTTCGAATGCTATAGCCGAAACAGAAAAGGATCACAAATACCAGGAACACAGAGCTAGCCAATGACGACCAGATCTTATTTATAAGGAAATTCTCTTTTTCTGGAAAATCAATCACAATGAAGCTATCATTCCCAAACACATCATTCGGGAAAAGTCCAGCCTTTAGCTCACTGGAACTCAGTTCTTCTTGCTTTCGCTCATTTGTTATCATGATGAAACGATTCAAACGAGGCGCTATTACGCCATAATCATATTCAATATCGATGCCTTTATAGGTAAGCTCAATACTTAAGAGAGAATCGAGCTGATGTGGATTGAACCTTGACATCAGAGATCGTCCGGGAACCATCAGATCATTAACCACATCAAAAGTGAGCTCATATTTTTTGGAAACACGAGCCAACTGCTCCTCGAGCTCTTTTATTTCGATATTCTTCTTTGCCAGTTGCTCGTCTAATCCCTTTTCCACTAACTGATTCTTTTGAAAGAAAAGCCCCTGTGTCTCACTTGAGAAATTCACAACGAGTTGAAGATCATCTCCGAACTGAACGGTATCAAAAAACATAAAGACCTGTTGATTTCCTTGGTTTGCCACCTCTATCTTTGGTTGAAACCGCTTCTTCATCAATCGTTTTGATCGTCCTTGTCCTTCCTGTCCGGGAGTCGCATTTAAAATTCGAAGCTTGTTGTAAGCAGCAATTGCTTCATGTTTTTCCAGTTTGCTTGCCACATTATTTAGCGCATCAAGTACGTCTTTTCTAAAACGCTCCTCATTGGCCGTAACAAGGCTATCGATCCAATAAAGCTGGAACGCAATCAGCCCAATCATGGAAAGGCCCATAAGTCCAATTACCCATCTCAATCTCATTCGCTTCATGGTTCAAAAATACGAGTATAATCACCGGTCAGTTCTCATTTAACCATTTTTAACACACATTAACCTCCATTTAACACCCAGCAATAATTGGCCACCGTAACTTTAGAATATCGGTAAGGTTTAACTCGAGGAATTATGAAAAGAAGCATGAAATTCATACTTGCATTTCTATTGGTTATTGGGTTTCTCGTTGGAAATGCCCAAGATGAGAAAGAGGGAAAAATAACCGTTGAAATCACCAAAGAAATAAATGGTGAAAAGAGAACTTTCAAGGGGGAGTATGAAAACATTGAACAAATGAAAGCAGATCCAAACTATCAGGAATTTGCTGGTGGCGATGAAGGGTTCAGTTTTTGGTTTGATCGAGATGGAGATGATGATGTATTTCTGAAGCTTGACCAATTTGATCAGTTCGGAAAATCTTTTCAATTTGGTTTTAGCCCAGGATCACAAGGGTTCAATATGTTCAAACATTTTGACACAGATTCCTCAGATCAGTCTTCTCGTTTTTTTCATTTTGACGGAGATGATTGGGAAGGGCATGAAGAACGCATTGAAAAACTTCAAAACCAAATGCAAGATCTTCTGGAACGACTAGGAGATGAAGAGGATAGCCGGGTTTCTACGTTTGAGTCGAAGCGAATCAAAGTAACAGATGTAGAAGGGGATGAATTCGGGAAGAAAGGCAAGGTGAACGAAAGTAATTTGTTGTTATTGGAAGACTTGAGCTTTTACCCAAACCCCTCTTCAGATGGAGGGTTCAAGGTAAGGTTTCGTGTTCCGGAAGAGGATGAATTAAACATTAAAGTGTTCAATTTGGAAGGAAAAGAAGTTTTTAACCGATACTTTGAACGGTTTGGAGGACTTTACTCAGAGTCGTTGGATTTATCAGGTCAGAAAGAAGGAATCTATCTTTTGGAAATAAGTCAGGGCAAGGATCGACTGACCAGGAAAATTGTAATAACCAAGTAGCAGAGAGTAGGTTTGATTATTGCCGGCAGTTTATGTTGTCGGCTTTTTTATGCATTCACCATCAAGAAGCCAAGGTAAGTCCCGATAGCATTTCCTAATGCTCCTATTAAAACAGCGGCCAGTAGCAAATCATCTCGTTTCAAAGTCCTTGCTAATGCTAATGCTGAAGATGAACCGCCAATGTTGGCCTGTGAGGCAACACTAACCATTTCCCAATCATACTTTAGTAGCCAGCCCATTAAGAGAATTATCACAAAGTGAACCAAGATCACAAGTGAGAGGTAAAGCAAAACATAAACCACAATTTCTCCTGCTCCTGATAAAGCGGACAGTTCACAATAGGCTCCAACAACTGACAAGAAAAGATAAATTAAAAACAATCCCAGGATCTTTGATTCTTTAAATCCCTGAAAGAATTTGATCTGAGCCAACACCAAGGCGATGGTGGTGAGTATCAAAATAGATGGGATATTTAGCATTTCTGCAATCCAATCTGACAGAACCATTGCAGCACACGTAGCAAAAACCAATATTGAAACCGCATAAATAGACATTCTTGATGATTCATATTCATCATCCATAGAAGTAGCGGCCTGAACTTTTCTTTTTCTTTCTATGATCCTATTCAGGCCTAGTGGAAGTGTGATTGTAACAGCCATCCAAACGGCAGTGAGAATATTGTCAACAGCAACAATAGATGTATATAAAACACCTTGCTCCATCATTTTATAGTGAATGGCAATTGCATTGAAGTTTAAGCTCCCTCCGGTATATGTTCCGGTTATCATTCCGGCAATTGGAGAAGCTAAAGCGCCAAATTGCCCTCCGAAGAATTGACTAGCCACAAACACTCCAAGGCATGTTCCAAGTGATCCTACCAGGAACAAGATCAACATAGGGGCTCCGGCAACTTTGAGATCTTTCAAATTAACCCCTAATAGGAGTAGAAATATAGACGCTGGGGCTATGTAGGTAAAAATGTGATCATAAACGATCGAGGGGTTTGAAGCCGACGGGATCAATCCAATATTGGCTGTGATCGCTGTAATGATTATAGCCAACAGTGATGCTCCAATGTGCTTAAGTGGCGTTTTTCTCTCTAAATAAATGGATAGAAAGATGTTGAAAAAGAGAACAGTAAGTACAAATAGCGGACTAATAAGGAATCCCAATTGAGTTTATGTTAAACCCAATGATACTAATTATGCTCAACTAAACTAAATCCAACCCCGTGGTGATTCTTTATTTCTATGGTCGGATCGGCTTTGAGATACTTTCGCAGACGTGTAATGAAAACATCCAGGCTCCGCCCCTTGAAGTAATCGTTCTCACCCCAAATTTCTTCCAAGATATCCTCCCTTTTCACGAGCGTGCCTTTATTATTTAACAGCATTTTTAACAATTGTCCTTCCATCTGGGTGAGCGGGTGTTTTTCATCGCCAATCGAGTAACATATGTTGATCGCATCGTAGGACGAATCACCAAATGTTATGATTTGAGAACTGTTGCTTGAGGCATCCAATGTTCTCCTCAAGAATACCTGAATCCGATAAGCCAATTCCTTGATGGAAAAAGGTTTAGTGATGTAATCATCTCCACCTATTTCAAATCCTCTGAGTTTATCTTCTTCAAGGGATTTTGCCGTCAGAAAAATGATCGGTACAAACTCATCGATTGCCCGGATTTTCTCAGCCAGTACAAAGCCATCCATCTTTGGCATCATAACATCCACCAGGCAGATTTCGGGCTTAGATCTGTCATATAGTTCGAGTGCCTCCTCGCCATTTTTGGCCCATGCAACAGAATGCTCCAAAGACTCAAGGTTGTCACAAACCATAAATCCAAGGTTCTCATCATCTTCAGCAAGTAATATTTTAGCCATAAGGAAGTGTGATTGTAAATTTACTTCCAACTCCTTCATTCGATTCGAGGCTAAGTTTTCCTTTCAGTTTTTGAAGAGACTTTTTAACAATATACAAACCAAGCCCAAAACCTTTTACGTTGTGTTGATCTTTGCTTTCCGGAATTCGGTAAAACTTATTGAAAATTTTCTTTTGCTGATCCTCCGGGATACCAATTCCATTGTCCTTAATCGTCAATGCAATTCCCTTCCTTACGGACACCACCTCCAATTCAATTTTAGAGCCCCCATATTTTATCGCATTATCGATCAGGTTGCTTAATATATTATCAAGGAGATTAGGATCGGTTACAAGCCTGATATTTTCGCACTCCAGGTTCCAGTCAATCATCTTCCGCTGGTATTGTTGCCTGGCCCTTGCGACAAGTGCCATAAGGAATTCATCCAGTTGAATCGGTTCCAAAGAAACATCTGAGGTATCATCCAGCATTGCTCCCTTCAAAATCTTCTCAACATGATTTTCAAGGCGTACTGTTTCCTGGTTAATTATTTCAATGTATTTATTTCCCTCCTCTGGAAATTTTTCAGCCAGGGTACCTGTAGCCAAAGACAGAGTTGCCAGGGGAGTTTTAAGTTCATGCGTCACATTGTTGATAAAATCCTTCTGGATCTCACTGAGGCGCTTCTGCTTAAATATTACAAACAATCCATATCCAAAAAACAATAAAACCACGATGGTAAGAACTGTCGTAAATTTCCATAGATCCAGACCTCCAATGATCGTTTTGGACTTACTCGGGAAGTATACGCCGAAGTAATACTCTTCTTCTTTTAACTCCGGGAAAAAATCTTTGTGCTCGACTGAAACAAGGTTTACATTATCAGCATAAACCATCTTATCACTTTGGCAATCGTAAACACCGTATTCGAAATCGTCGGTGATGGATCGCTCCCGAACTTCTGCTGTAATGAGGTATTCAAGGGTTTTCAGATCAATTCTATCATTCGTCCTTACTATGAAATAATTTCCGGAAACCTGTTCGATTGGATTTCCCGTCGGAATTTGTGTGCCATTTGCTTCACAAAGAGACTCAACCACATTTCTCAGTGCCGCCTGAACATTGTGGCTAAATACCTGGTCCTGTTGGTCGATCGCGCGATTGACCCAGTAGATCTGAGTACTTACAATCCCAATTAGCGTGACGATGGCCAGAACCACTAAAATTCGAATATTCGAACTTTTCATTTTCCAAAATTAGGTCTTTGTATACGAGCTCTGAAAATGTTTAACAAGTCATTAACAATCATTAGTAAGTCATTAACACAACCTGTCGTTAGTCCCTGCAACATTTGAATCAAATAATTTTTCAATGAAAAAATCAGTTTCAATTCTATTTCTGGGTATCGCAGTAGCTGTGATGGCTGGAATTTCTCCACTAAAGTGGAAAGCAACTTCAATCGAACTTGGCAAGGTTTCTATAAATGAGACCAAAAGCCTGAGCTTTGAATTTACCAATTCAAGCAATGAGTCCATAACTATTCTTGAGGCCAAAGGGTCTTGCGGATGCACGAATGTTCAATTTCCCAAACAAGAAATTAAGTCGGGAGAAACTGCATCAATCTCAGCCGATTTCAGGTCGGGGAAGGTAGGTGCGTTCAAAAAGAACATCCGGATCAAAACTTCTGAATCAGAAGAGTATACCTATTTGTACTTCACTGGTGAAGTGGTAGAGTAATCAATCAACTCATTTAGATAATGAAGCCAGGAATAGTACCTGGCTTTTTTATTCGCTTATATTTATGCCATGAAAAAACTTGTAGCATACCTTCTAATTGCCCTGGGTATTGTCATGATCTACATCTCGTGGAATGCCGGGATTTACCCACCAGGAATTACCGGAATAGGATTCATAGCTATTGCGCTTGTTTTCCTGAAAGGCTAACTTGCGGTGATAATGGGGTATTAGCTCAGTTGGTTTAGAGCGCTTGCTTGACAGGCAAGAGGTCACTGGTTCGAATCCAGTATATCCCACACAATGCTTTGACAGGTAAGAGGTCACCTGGGAGGAACGCCTCTCCGATCGATTCCAGTATATCCAACTTTTTTAAAAAAAGAAACCAAGATTTACTACAACCAGGTTTTCATCTTCACCAATCCCATAGTTAAGACTTAAGACAGCTGAGTTTAGCGGAGATATCCAAATACCTCCACCTTTTCCCGTATGCCAATTATTCGATGTTTCACCATCTACCCAAACACGACCCACGTCATGAAATCCTAAAATACCAAATTGACCAGGGAAAATGTAGCTTCTAAATGAGAACAGTTTGAGCCTTAAATCGAAATTGTGGTAAAGAAATGTATCACCATAAAAACGAGTTCTTCTATATCCTCTCAGGTTGCTCAATCCACCAAGCGTATTGGCGTTGAAAAATTCGGTATCGCCAATATTATGCGCTGTTCCCACTCTATTTCCAATAACAAGTCTTGATGGAAGCCTGGCAGAAAAGTAAAAAGCCCATTCAGCACTTACCCGCGTAAACCCTTTGGAAAAGTCCTCCACCGCATCAAAATATTCTACGTCAAACCTTGCTGTTATACCTCTCTGTGGCAAGATTTTGCTGTCTCTTGTATCTACAGAAATACCTGTTCTTAGTTTCGCGAAACTGTTCCTGTCAAAATCTTCCGAATCAAGACCGACATCGGAAATGAACCTGTTGCGAGTCTCTTCAACCTCAATACTTCGATAACCAACTCCTGCATAGAATTGACCCTTTCCTCCTAGTTTGGTTGCCAGGTCAAAATCCACTTCTACACGATCCATTTTTACACGGTAGTAATCAATATCGTCATCGTCGGGTCTTACAAATTGATTTTTCAGAAACCTTGTCTCATTTCCGACTCCAAAGAAGTTGTTGACAAAGAATGGTCGTTGAATCACAATAGTTGGATTGAATGACCATTTTCTTATTACATCAGT
>JANQEC010000218.1 GCA_028278585.1 Cyclobacteriaceae bacterium
AGATACTTCACAATCACTGCTTTTGGCAAGCAAGCACTGGAGCACTCCAAAGACGTACGCACGGATCTATGGAATTCAATTCCGGAGATTGCATTTGAAATGAAGCTTGCATGATAAAAAATTGGTCGGACCGGTTCTTTAAATGGTTTTGTCATCCTGACTATTACCCTGATATCATGGGTGACCTGGAGGAAACTTACCAGGATTATCTCGAGTCAGACCCTAAGACTGCAAAATGGAAGCATTTGATTTCCATTCTTCAACTTTTTCGCCCATCCCTAATAAAACCCTTATTGGATAAACCACTTTTAAATGATAATGGAATGTTAAAAAACTACTTTAAAATAAGCATTAGAAACCTCGCAAAGCAGCGACTATACTCAACTGTGAATATAGTAGGTCTTGCCATAGGACTCGCTGCCTTTCTCATCATCAATGAATACATCAAGTTTGAGCGAAGCTATGACAAGTTTTTTACGAACTCAGACCAGATCTATCGGCTTACCACAGACCAGGTCATGGATAGTGTGATCACAACGCGAGATGCAATGTCCTTTAACCCAAGCGGAAAGGCTCTTACAGATGAGCTTCCAGAGGTGCTTGACTACACCTGTACTTATAAGTTCTCGGAAATTGTTTTTCGTCACAATGATCAGGTTCGATATGAAAAAAATATGGTTGCAGCTGATTCGAACTATTTTAAGTTGTTTGACTATCGGTTCATTCAGGGAGATCCATCCACTGCACTAAATAATCCAAACAGTCTGGTATTGACCAAAGCAAAAGCAGTTTCCTATTTTGGTGATGCTGATCCTATAGGAAAGGAAATAAGGATTCTTAGCGGATACAACAGGCCCTTTAAGGTGACTGGCATTATTGAGGATGTTCCTGAAAACACGCATTACAAGTTTGATATATTGATGTCACTTAAAAGCATACAGGATCGATTGGATGATGATGGATGGAATGGGTTTAATTATTATACATACCTGAGATTAGATCCAAATACTAACCTTGAAGAGCTTAACAAAAAGCTTCCTGAACTTTCCAGGAAGTACATTGGAGATGAATCCACCCTGGTGTTTAACCTGCAGCCATTAGAAACCATCCACTTATTTTCAGACTTCACGTATGAGCCGGAAATCCACGGAAACCATAAGGCTGTCTCTTTCCTCGTGATAATTTCAATTTTTGTACTGGTTATTGCCTGGGTGAATTATGTAAATCTTTCCACTGCGAAAGCGGTTGATCGGGCAAAGGAAGTTGGGTTGAGGAAGGTGATTGGTGCGCACAAAAAGCAACTCATCTATCAATTTCTAATTGAATCATTGATCATTAACTTTTTGGGTTCTCTGATCGCAATAGTTATAGCAGAGCTGGTGTTGCCTTATTTCAACAACTTGATCGATAAGGAAATTGCTCAACATGTATGGAATCAGAAGACTTTTTTGCTGACCGTTCTTGTTTTTTTCCTGATCGGGACTTTTGTTTCAGGTTTTTATCCGGCCCTTGTGTTATCCGGGTTTCGGCCGGTGGCTGTTCTCAAAGGGAAATTCCGTAATTCCAAGCAAGGTGTTTTGTTAAGAAAAGGCTTGGTTACCATACAGTTTGCAGTATCCCTGGTTTTGATAGCAGGAACATTGATTGTTGGTCAGCAAGTTCGATACATGAAGTCCAAAGATCCTGGTTTTGACATTGAACGAGTGATAGGCTTTGTAAACCCCAGGGTGCCACGGGGAGAGCGAGACGCCTTGGAAGAAAAACTGAAAGCATTTCATGAAGATCTGAGATCCCATAATGCCATTGTTCTGGCTGGCTCTACCTCCAGCATGCCGGGAGGTGGTAGCGGAGATATCGCCTCTTCCTCCGGAGGAGTCAAGATTGTAGGAGTTAAGGATCGAATTGAGGCAACAACGTATATGCAATGGAATGATGATATGTTCACCAAAACAATGGGTATGGAATTCCTGGCTGGACGTGATTTCAACGGGGAAATGGTTAGTGACACAGCAGCAGTAATTGTGAATGAGGCCTTTTTAGATCGTTTTGGGATATCCGATTATGCAAGCATGTTGAATGAAAGAATTCAGTTCGGTACTGATCCGGAAAATGATAAATTTAGAATTATTGGGGTTCTTAAGGATTTTAACAGGACCTCACTGAAAACGACGGTTGAGCCAACCTGTTATTTCTATTTTCCGAGACTGAGAAATACAGTTGTAAAGTTGGATAAGGAAAATTTCGGCGAGGGGATTGTATATGTCCAGGAATCGTGGGAGAATTTTTTTCCTGATGCACCTCTTGATATCGTATTCCTTGATGAGCGTTTTGAAAAGTTGTATAAGGAGGACAAACGTTTTGGAAATGTATTTGGATCTTTTTCTGTGCTTGCAATTCTTGTTGCGATCTTGGGATTATTCGGACTTTCTTCTTTCATGGCGATTCAGCGTACCAAGGAGGTTGGTGTGAGAAAAGTTTTGGGTGCATCGATTGGAAACATTATAGGCCTGTTTTACAAAGACTTCATGGTTTTGATGGGCGTCTCAGCAATCTTGGGTTTCCCGGCAGTCTATTTTGTAATGAACAACTGGCTCAGCAACTACGCATACAGGATCGATTTTCCATGGTGGATACTCTTAATGGCCGGCCTTCTGATATCGTTTTTTGCCTTAATCATAGTCGGCTACCAGACCTCCAAAGTTGCATCGCAGGATCCGGCAACTACATTGAAATACGAATAATGTTTAGAAAGAAAAGAGATGCTAAAAAATTGGGCTGATAGACTATTCAAATGGTATTGTAATCAGGATTATTACCCTGATATAAAAGGTGACCTGGAAGAGATATATGCCAATCACCTGGAAGAGAATAAAGGGATGGCTCAATGGAAATATTTAATTGATGTAGCTCTTCTTTTCAGAATTTCATTAATAAAACCAATAACTCAATACCCAATAATAAAGGACACAGGAATGTTTAGAAATTATTTTAAGATAAGCGTGAGAAATCTTGCTAGGCACAAGATGTTCACAACGATTAATGTCATTGGCCTGGCCATAGGACTAGCTGGGTTTTTGCTAGTCAACGAATACATCAGGTTTGAAAAAAGCTACGATAGCTTTCACAAAGATGTAGATCAAATTTACCGGGTCTCCTATGTCCAAGTGATCAATGGAGAAGATGGAGACAAAGATGCGATGGCCTCTTACCTTACCGGCAGTGTATTGAATGATGAATTGCCAGAGATCATTCAGCATACGGTTTCCAAGAAATTTGAACCAATGATTCTTAAAAACGGGAATGTCTTCTTTAAAGAAGCAGGTATCATTTCTGCCGATTCAAACTTTCTTAAATTATTCAATTACCAGCTTATCCAGGGATCTGAAGAAACTCTTTTCAGTGAACCGAACTCAGTGGTCCTTACCAGGAGTCGTGCCAGGGCCTACTTTGGAGATGAAGATCCTCTTGGGAAAACATTGGAAGTAACTACGAATTACAAAGCCACATTGAAGGTGACTGGAATAATCGAGGACCTTCCAGACAACACCCATTACAAGTTTGATATGATGATATCCGATAAGACGTTAGAGGGCTCCCATGATTACAAAAACTGGAGCTGGAATAACTATTATGTGTATATCAAAACAGCTCCAGCGGTAGATGTATCTACCTTGGATGAAAAGGTTTATGCGGCTACTGCAAAATTTATTGATGGTGAAGATTTAGATGAAAACAACAGAACAAGGCTTGATATTCACCCAATAAAAGATATCTACCTAAAATCTGACTTCTTATATAACCCGCAGACTCTTGGAAGCGAAAAAGCAGTAACATTTTTGGTGATCATTTCCATTTTCATCATCACAATCGCCTGGGTCAACTATGTTAATTTATCTACAGCACGTGCCATGGACCGGGCAAAGGAGGTAGGGCTGCGAAAGGTAATTGGAGCGTTTAGAAAACAACTAATTATTCAATTTTTGTGTGAGGCATTGTTGATCAATTTAATTGGAGCAATTATAGCGTTGACCATAGCCGAGATTAGTTTACCATTTTTCAATGAGTTGGTGGATAAGGTCATTATTGATCATGTTTGGAATCACTCCCCATTCTTGATCTCACTTCTTATTTTCTCTTTCGGTGGGACCATAGCCTCCGGATTCTATCCCGCGCTTGTACTTTCCGATTTTAAACCAATTGCTGTTTTAAAGGGAAAATTTCAGAATTCAAAAAAAGGTGTGGCTTTAAGAAGGGGGTTAGTTATCACCCAATTTGCAGCTTCGATGATATTAGTTGCAGCAACTTTTATTATATACTTTCAGATTAACTACATGCTTGGAAAAGATATTGGCCTTTCGTTTGATAAAGTGGTCAACGTATTAATCCCTGAAGACGACTATGATGACGAGGAGGGTCGACAAGCCTTTTTGAATCATTTCAATTCCTTCAAAGAGACGCTAAGAAATCATTCAGCCATTGAAACAGTTGGTGGGACGTCCAATATTCCAGGTGGAGACGAGAGTGATATCAATTCCACGTCCTCTGCTGTAAGAATGATCGGACTATCCGATCGGGTAGAAGGGACCACTTATGTACAATATACCGATGACGAGTTTTTTGAAGCCATAGATATGACGTTCTATGCCGGGAATAATTTTGATCGAAACATAAAGCGGGACACTGTTTCAGTGATTGTGAATCAATCCTTTCTTAAGCGATTTAATGTTGCAGACATCAAGGATCTCCTTGGTGACAAAATCCAGTTTGGAAAAAAAGAAACCAACCGGAAATACACCATCATTGGGATTGTTAATGACATAAACCGAACTTCTTTGAAGAAGGAAGTAGAACCTACTGTTTATCTACCATGGATGAATGCAGACAACCTGGTCATTGAATTGAATGATGTCAATTATTTGGCTGGAATTGAACATTTGGAAAATACATGGAGTGAATTTTATCCTGATTCACCTTTGGATATCACCTACCTGGATCAACGGTTTGCTGCTTTGTATGATCAGGATAAGCGCTTTGGCAATACCTTCCTGGTATTCGCAATGCTGGCAATTTTGGTCGCAATTCTGGGACTATTTGGACTCTCATCATTTTTATCTATCCAACGATCCAAAGAAGTGGGCGTTAGAAAGGTACTGGGAGCAACAAAGACTCAAATAGTAACAATCTTTTATAAGGACTTTTTTGTATTGATTGGGATTGCGGTGCTCATCGGATCGCCAATCGTATATTTCCTTATGGACAGTTGGCTCGACAACTACGCTTACAGGATTGAATTTCCCTGGTGGTTACTCCTGATTGCTGGTTTATTGATTTCCGTCTTTGCGCTAATTACAGTTGGCTACCAAACATCCAAGGTTGCCTCTTTGGATCCGGCAAAAACCCTGAAGTACGAATGATCAATTAGAGAAGTTTGAGGAAGCCTGGAATCAAACCCAGGTTTCCTTGTCTTATACACTGCCGGATCTCATATTGGCAACGCTTTTTAAGTGCTTTATCCTCTTCTTCATGTCGGTTTAACTTTCCTATTTTCCGGCATACTTCCAGAGTGCTTTTTTGGTGTCTGGAAAAACGAACAAATTGCCTGGTGGAATGCGAACGGTTTAGGATCCTTTTTTTCACCAGGAGCTGATCTGTGAAGCTGTATTCCCAATTTCTGGAAGATCGAATCCAAAAATCAAAATCTTCGTAACTCAGGTTTTCATCGTATCCACCAAGTTGATCCAACACCCCCCTTCGGATCAACATTGTGGGGGCAGAAATGAAAAATCGTTTGATCAGGTCTAGATAGAGATCTCCTTGAGGCACATCCTCTATTAATTTTCCGGAATCATCCCGCTGATAATGCGTGCCAACGACATTTCCATTTTTGTCGATTAGAAATGTATCACAGAAGGTCACACCTATTTTGTCAGAATCAAAAGCCTTTAATCCTTCTGAAATTCTTGTAGAAAGCAGGATATCATCGGCTGCCAGGTCTATCACATATTCACCGGAACTTTCCTGAAATCCTCTATTGAAAGCTTTACAATTACCAATACTATCTTCAATCGGGATAAACTTTATTTCTCGATCGCTAATTGATTTTTCTATCGCATCCTGGCTTCCATCGCTACTTCCATCATCAACAACTATGAGTTCAACGTTTGGGTAATCTTGCTCCAATACGGATTGAATAGACTCTTCCACAAATTCATTATGATTGTGGCACAAACAAATAACCGATACCAGGGGTTGATGCATGTTTGCAGATTTGAGATCAACGCGTTTTGACAAGAGAACTTTGTTCAAGTATACAAAGCAATCGGTTCTTTTAGGTCTTTTTAACGGAGTGAAATATTTTGAAATCGATCACTGCTGATGAAAGTATTCGTTATCCCATCCTGGTTTCCGTCAAGCTCAAAACCTCATTACGGGATTTTCATAAAAGAACAACTGGAACTCTTAGCCAACGAAAGACCAGGCTGGCGGATCGGTGTCTGCACATGGGGTCAGGGAGATTCGGGGAAATTACTTTGGGCCAAAGACCACTTATTTAATCTAAAAAAAGTACTCAGGCACTCCCGGGAGAAACCTTCCATCAAGCAGATTTCACCAAACCTCACTCACTACTATCAGCCGGCCTTGTCCTGGACCAAAAGAATCAAAGGAGGGAACCTGGCTAATACCATCAGGGCTTCAGAGCAGAATTTCAACAAGTTCAAAACTCAGTATGGCTCTCCGGACATTCTATGGGTTCAAGCTTCGTACCCAGGAGCGTTTATTGGGAATTACTTATCGAAAAAACATCACATTCCATATGTGGTCCATGTACGATTTGGTGGTTTCATGTTTGAGAACTTGTTGAAAGATGTTGGTAAAAAGAAGTACGAATTCCTAGAAAACATCAACAAGTCAAATAAGGTCACGGTAACCAGTAAATCTCAGCTCGAATCATTAAGGGGCTATATTCCTGAAACTACTGTCATTTCCAATCCTGTGGATACTGATTTTTTTTCAGTCGGAGCAAGTCAAGACGAACGAATACTGGCTATTGGAAGATTTGAGAAAGAGAAGGGTTTTGATATCCTTATTGAGGCCATGAAAGACGTCAATTCCAATTTGACAATTATTGGAACTGGCTCACTTTTGAAAAGTGCTCAAACACAAGTAGCAAGGTTGGGCCTTAAAAAAAAGATTTCATTCGTTGGTGAACTGGATCGGCTGGAAGTAAAAAGGTTAATTCAAGGTTGTAACTTCCTGGTTCTTCCAAGTACCTATGAAACGTTTGGAAATGTTCTTTTGGAAGCAATGTCTTGTGGGAAACCGGTTGTAGCTACCAAGTGTGGAGGACCTGAAGAGATTGTATCAGCAGGTTCAGGGTATTTATGCGAACCTAATCCGGAAGATTTAGCCGAGAAACTCAACTTGATGATCAGCAACAGGTTGACTTTTAATTCTGGTAAAATAAGGGGAGAGATAGACGCAAAATTTTCACCAGCTATTTGGGCCGAAAAAATTGAGGAATTGTTTAAATCTGTAGTGTCAGGCTAGTTTTATCACCCTGGGTCGCACCCATACGCTCCTTAAAGATGCGAAGGCTTTCTTGTGGCTTGCCTTCTATTGAGGAAACACCTAAATCAAAATGCTCGAAGCCCTGGGATTGATAGTAGTCAACCATTCCGGCGATCAATAGCACCATTGGGCTTTGTGAGCGAAACATAGGGCTTGTGGCAGGGAGGTAGTAATAAGCAGTTTTTTCGGTCACTCGAACTGAAATACAAAGAGCGGAAATTTTACCTGATCGGAAAACACCAAAAATGTCATATGCTCCAGTCTGATCAGACAATTCCTTTAATTGCTCATAGGAAATATTGATCGACAATTCCTGGGCAAGTCGGCACACTTCTACAAACTGATAAGCCACTTGTAATTCGTCTGTTCCCATCTTTCGAAAAGAAAACCCTTCGCTTTGGAGAGCTGCAAGTTTTCGTTTTTGCATGTCATGGATGCCATCCAACCATCCGGACCTTAGAGGAATGTGTTGGTTGATGTCGTCAAAGTCTTTTCGGAAGCCTTCCTTTAAAAGCCAGTCAAGATGAACGAAATGATCATAGATTATTGATGGATGACTAATCTTTAAAGATCCGATCCTTCGATCCTTCAGATCTTGTTTAACCTGGTCAATAAAATCGGGAAACTGATCTACATTCGAGCTGTCCTTAACGAAGAATGATCCAAATGGACTCCTTGGTATGCTAATTGCGACATCCTGATCGATTGAAACCGGAAGAAAGAAATGTTTGTTTTCGTAACAGATAAGATTCGAATGGTTTTGACTTTTTAAGTAAGATCTGTTGTAATAAAGTACAGGAAAATCGTTATCAAAAGAATCAACCGAAGTATGGGTTACAAAAGTGGGTTTCACGCATTAAAAATAATGGATAAACCATTTCATAAACTGTACTCCCGTACTAACTTACATCTATGATTTATACAATTAATTCTAGGATAAATCAACTCTGAAAAAACTAGCCACCATATTGTTATGTCTCACAACATTTTCAATTTCAGCGCAAGTATTTGAAGATGATACCCTAAAAAGATTGGTGAAGAAGGGTGCCGATCACATTTATAATGCGGATCCCGATTCTGCTGGGTTTTATATTGAACTTGTAGAATTGGAAGTGCCTGATCATCCTGTTGTTCCGCTTATGCGTGCAATGACCTTATTATGGTCAAATATCCCTACCATCACAGAAGAGCTTTTCAGGCAGATGCAAGATCAGTTGTTTTATGCCATAGAATTGGCGGAGAGTAGGGACCCTGATCTCAAGGATCCTGAAATGATCTTTTTTGCTATGGCCTCACATGGACTTCTTGCCGAATATTATGCAGATCAGAGTTATAACCTGAGAGCAGTCGGAGAAGCTAATAAAGCATACGGATTGATGAAGAAGGGATTCAGCATTGTTGACACCCATCCGGAATTTCTATTTACCACGGGGCTTTACAATTATTTCAGAGAAAAATACCCGGAGAAGCATCCGATCTACAAACCACTGCTTTGGTTTTTTCGGAGCGGAGACATAGAGCTTGGACTTCAGCAGCTTGAAAAAGCATGTGAGGTCTCGATATTGACCCAGGTAGA
>JANQEC010000223.1 GCA_028278585.1 Cyclobacteriaceae bacterium
GAGTGGGACAAGTAGATAATTAAGTGTTCTCCCCAATACGCTGCTTAAGCCATATATCGCAGTTTGACCAGCTAGCTTCTTGAGTAGCGACAATTTTTATTCTCCTTTAAAATTGGCAGGGCGCTTGTTCAAAAAAGCATCAACACCTTCTTTGAAGTCTTCTGTGGCAAAGCATCTTGCAAAAGAATTCGCCTCTGTTTGATAGCCATTCGACCCGTCCTCAAAATTGGCATTAACGGAATCTACTACAAGGCCAATCGCTACTGGAGCTTTGGTTGCAATCTTGTTAAGTATCTCCTTTGCTTTATTAAGTGCCGACTCTATGTCTTCTTCAATGTAGTTAACCAATCCGTACTCCAGCGCCACTTCGGCCGAAAGCATCTCTGCACTCATCAGATATTCGTAGGCCCTACCCTTTCCAATCAACTGTGTCAATCGCTGAGTTCCCCCGTATCCTGGAATTAGTCCCAGGTTTACTTCAGGTTGTCCAAATCGGGCTGATTTAGTTGCTACGCGCATATGAGCTGCCATTGCCAGTTCACAACCTCCACCAAGCGCAAACCCATTAATCACAGCAATCACGGGAGTATGGCACGATTCAATAGACTGAAAGATCTCCTGCCCCTCTTCTGCATATTTTCTTGCATTCAGTTCATTCAAACCAGAGAACTCGCTAATATCTGCCCCGGCAACAAAAGCTTTTTCTCCAGCACCTTTCAAGATTACTCCTCTAATGTCTTTCGGGTTGTCATACACATAGTGAAATGCTTCACCAATCTCCTTCATGGTATCCTGGTTCAGCGCATTCATTTTGCTTTCCCGATTGATGGTAATCGTGAGAATACTATCTGTAAGCTCTAAAAGGAGATTATTATAGGTTTCCATGGTTGGTTAGTTAAATCGGATGGAAAGAAAAGCAAAAATGCTTTAATCAAAAAACGATTTCTTTCTTTAAGTGTGCAAGCATTGTCTCTACCAATTCTGGTAAGTCAAAAGCATTTTTCCATCCCCAGTCTGCTCTTGCAACACTATCATCAATGGTAGAAGGCCAGCCTTCAGCTATTTGCTGCCTGAAATCCGGAACATACCTGGTAACAAAATCAGGGTAGTGTTTTTGAATTTCAGAAGTAATTTGAGAAGGAGAGAAACTCATTGCCGCCACATTATAACTACTTCTAACCCTTACCTTCCCGATTGGCGCTTCCATCAAATCAATTGTAGCCTTGACAGCATCATCCATGTACATCATTGGTAATACGGTATTTTCATTTAAGAAACACTCAAACGAATTTCCAGCTATTGCCTTATGAAAAATATCAACTGCATAATCCGTTGTGCCGCCACCCGGAAGCGTCTTATAGCCAATTAGGCCTGGATACCTCAAACTTCTTATGTCCACACCATATTTGTCATGGTAATATTCACACCAACGTTCTCCGGCAAGCTTGCTTATTCCGTAGACAGTATTCGGATCCATGATCGTGTCCTGTGGTGTATTTTGCTTAGGAGTTCCCGGACCAAACACAGCGATGGAACTTGGCCAGTAAATCTTTTCAACAATGTCCTTTCCTGCTTCCAAAACTGTCATAAGACTTTCCATATTCAGTCGCCAAGCAAATTGTGGATCCTGTTCACCTTTTGCAGAAAGTACGGCAGCAAGATGGTATACTTCTTTTATCTGATACTTTTTAAGGAGGTCGTGAAATTGGGACTTATCGAGGATATCCAGTTTTTCAAAGGGTCCATCTGCGATGAGATCAACAGGCCCTCGCAGGTCCGTTGCAACTACATTGTCTTTTCCTTTTAACTCTCTCAGTTTAATCGTCAATTCCGTTCCAAGCTGACCACAAGCGCCGACAATAAGGATTTTATTCATGGGGTAGTGTTATTGCGCAACAAAATTAAGTAGTCTCAGGAATTCCACTTCAGTTAAATTTGTCGCGATGGATACCGAGTCAAATTCAAGACAGGATTTCGTTGAATATTTGAAGTCAAAAAAAATTGACCCAAAGAAATTTGAGGATGGAGATAAGGAGTTGTTTGATAATTTCAAGCAACTTTTTGATCAGGTGCATCCTGCGAGTTTTACTCAGCAGAAACTTTTTCTTATAAACAGGATCCGAAGAAAGTATTTATTGGAGGAACAGATAAGCGCAATACAACCAGCACCTTCAAAAAAGTTAAAACCCAAAATCTTACCAAAACCCAAACTGAGTTAATATGTACACATCTCTTAAAGCCAAATTAGAAAAAGAAATTGCAAGTATTCACGACGCAGGGCTTTACAAAAAAGAGCGAATCATTGCATCTCCCCAAGCCGCAGATATTCATTTAAACGATGGCTCTGAAGTCATCAATTTCTGTGCTAATAACTACCTGGGGTTGTCTTCTCACCCAAAGGTGATAGAGGCAGCTAAGCAGGCAATTGATACTCATGGGTATGGCATGTCTTCTGTCCGATTCATTTGTGGAACCCAGGATATTCATAAGGAGTTGGAACAAAAAATTTCGGAATTTCTTGGGATGGAAGATACCATACTTTATGCCGCAGCATTTGACGCCAATGGTGGAGTTTTTGAACCGCTATTTGGCCCTGAAGATGCCATTATCTCAGATGCACTCAATCACGCCTCAATCATTGACGGTGTTCGATTGTGTAAAGCCCAGCGATATCGATACAACAACAATGACATGGAAGACCTGGAGGCTAAACTCAAGGAAGCCAGCGATGCTAAATGCAAAATCATTGTAACGGATGGAGTCTTTTCCATGGATGGCAACATTGCTCAATTGGATAAGATTTGTGATTTAGCTGATCAATACGATGCAGTCGTGATGACTGATGAATGTCATTCGACTGGTTTTATGGGAAAAACAGGACGAGGAGTTCACGAATATCGCAACTGTATGGATCGGGTTGATATCATCACCGGGACCCTGGGAAAAGCTCTGGGTGGTGCCTCTGGTGGATTTACTTCTGGTAAAAAAGAAATCATCGATATACTCCGTCAGCGTTCACGACCATACCTTTTTTCAAATACCGTTGCACCATCAATTGTAGGAGCTTCTATCGCCGTGATTGACATGTTGAGTGAAACAACTGAATTAAGGGACAAACTTGAGAATAACACGAAGTACTTCCGTAAAAAAATGACTGAAGCAGGTTTTGATATTAAACCAGGCGAACATCCAATCGTTCCAATTATGCTGTATGATGCAGTTCTATCTCAACAGATGGCAGCCAAATTATTGGAAAAGGGAATCTACGTAATAGGGTTCTATTTTCCTGTCGTACCAAAAGGACAGGCAAGGATTAGGGTTCAGATCTCAGCGGTACATGACCAGCATCACCTGGATAAGGCCATAGAGGCATTTACAGAGGTAGGGAAAGAATTAGGAGTTATTTAATTGATAAATAGAAGGCGACTCCCTTGGAGTCGCCTTAACTTCCTCCCGATAGCTATCAGGAGGGCTGCCTTAGTTTGCCTTTATAAAGCGGGAATGGAGAGAATTAGAATCGGAAGAAATCTCAATAAGATACATACCCGGACGAAGATCTTTCAAATCAATTTTATCTGAGGCTGAATCTTGAACAATAACCAAATTTCCATTCAGACTAAAAATTCTAAGTGTCACTGATTCTTCACTTTGAATCCATAAATAATCTTTTACAGGGTTGGGATAAAGAAGGATCGGGCTATCAGAATCCAAACCAAGTGCTAATTCCAACACTTCAAAACTGGTTTGAGCTTCAGCGGTGTTGTAATTAATATTTCCTTCTTGAGAGACCGTTACTGTCACGGCCCCAACCACACCATCAAGTGTTATTGTCTGGCCTGAAATTGTAGCTGGTCCGGTAACAGAATAGGTAAGCGACAACCCACTACTCGTTTCTGCGACTACTTCAAAGGGTGGATCGTTGGTTTCCTTATCATCTATATCTGAAATAGAAATATCCTGGTCTGCTTTGTCCACAACCAACGTTTGGGAAACATCGGATGCGGCCAGATAATCATCATTTCCATTTTGAATAGCAGTTATCGTTGTGCTACCTGCTCCTGTGATAGTCACAACATTTCCTGAAATTTCTGCTACTGATCCATCCGAACTCGTATAACTCACTTCTAATCCTGATGTACTTGAGCCTGATAACTCAAATGGTGAATCACCAAATGTCTTCACTTCCAGAGCCCCAAATGTGATTACCTGAGAGTCTTTGGAGTCATCGACAACAAGAAAACTTATTTCATGAATTGCGGCCTGATAATCGTCTGTTTCATCTACTGTTGCTTCGATCACAACTTCCCCTTCACCTGTGAAAGTAGCTTCGTAGGTTTCCGGACCAATATCAATAACGGTTGCTGGCCCACTTTTTACACGTACTGTTAAGGGATTACCTGGATCCGTTGTTACATCAAAGATCACACTGCCATCACTTAGATTTTGGTTTGAAATGGAGACAGGATTGAAAGTGATTGTTTGCTCAACCTTGTTAACTGTAATTGTTTGTTCAATGGAGGCAGCAGAGTTGTAATTATTGTTACCTGGTTGACTCGCGGTGATGGTAGCTGTTCCGGCTCCATTTATTACAAGCTTTTCTTCATCAATGGAAGCAACTGTGGAGTTTGAGGAAGAGTAAATCACTTCCAAACCACTGGATGCAGATCCCCCTAGTGTAAATGGTGGATCGCCTATAGTTTTAGTGACATTTTCACCCAATTCAAAGGTTAGGGACTGATCAGCTTTCTCTACGGTAAGCACCTGAACAACATCGTCTGCTGCAAGATAATCGTCATCACCCGCTTGTGAGACAGTGATTGTAGTAGTGCCGGCTCCAACGATGGTAACTGTGTTTCCGGAAATAGTGGCTATCGTCTCATCAGAGCTTGAGTAGCTAACCACTAAACCGGAACTTGCACTGGCGGTAAGGTTGAAAGGATCATCTCCGAATGTTTTTGTTGCCAGGGTACCAAAGGTGATTGTCTGTTCTGATTTACTTTCCACCACCTCAAAGTTCTGCTGCACATCCATTGCGGCATTGTAATTGCCATTTCCAGCCTGCTGCGCGGTGACAGTAACCGTACCAAGCGATACGCCGGTAAGTTCATTTCCATCAACAGATACTGGTCCTGAAACATTGTAATTGACTGATAAACCACTGCTCGCAGTAGCATTCAACGTAACACTTTCACCGATGGCCAAGTCAGCCAGTGATCCAAACGTGATTGCCTGGTCAGCTTTGTCAATAGTTAGACTCTTTGGAACATCTGAGGCTGCATTGTAGTTGGCATTCCCGACCTGGCTTGCTGTGATCGTGGTTGAACCTGCTCCAACAATCGTAACAGTCGATCCCAAGATTGTTGCAACAGATAAATCCGAGCTTTCATAGGTAACTGACAATCCACTTGTGGCACTGCCCATCAAATCGAAATCCACATCTCCGAATGTTCGATTTGCAAGTGTCCCGAAACTAATGGACTGACTCGCCTTGTTAACTGTTAAGGACTGGTCCGCGTCTTCAGCTGCATTGTAGTTGGCATTCCCTGGCTGACTGGCAGTAATCGTGGTTATTCCTACTCCTACAATTGTCACCGTATTTCCAGATATTGTTGCGACCGCTTCGTCAGAACTTGAATAGGCTACCGCCAATCCAGAAGATGCAGTAGCTGAAAGATCGAAATCCGCATCCCCAAACGTTTTGTCAGGCAAAGAACCAAAGGTTATTGTTTGATCCGCTTTAACAACTGTTGCCTCGGAAGTTTCAAAACTACTCTCATAGGTTGCATTTCCAGGTTGTGTTGCCGTCAAGGTTGCTGTACCCACTCCGTTGAAATTAATTAAGGCTCTAAAAAGGCCTCCACCCAGATCTTCTGGTGGATCGAAAGAGATAACACTCTCGTCCGAGCTATCAAGTGTCATTTCATCGATTCCAGCGGTGTTCGATATGTAGAAAAAGAACGGTGCATCGCCAAATGTCTGAGTTCCTACGTCATCTATAGACACCGTCTGCGATAACTTATTGACATTGAGTATTTGATCGACATTCGGTGCAGCTTCGTAATCTGAGTTTCCACTTTGTGAAGCCGTGATCGTCGTTTGGCCTGCGGCAATTATGGAAACAGTTGTTCCTGAAATAGTTGCGACATTTTCATCGCTACTGGAAAAAGATACCGTCAATCCAGCGGACGAAGTTGCAAAGAGATCAAAATCCGGACTATTTACATTCTTATCGGACAGTGAAGAAAAATTGATAGTTTGTTCTCCCTTATTCACCGTCAGCGATTGATCTATTTCAGGAGCTGCATTGTAGTTCAAGTTGCCCGACTGAGACGCAGTTACTGTAGCTGTGCCCACACCATTTATTAAAACCGTATTTCCTGAGAAGTCAACAATGCTTGTATTCGAACTTGAAAATGTGACAGTCAAACCTGAGCTCGCAGTGGCTGAAATTGGAAAATTAGAATCCGACAACTTAACATCTGACAAGACACCAAAATTTATGGATTGATCCGCTTTAATTACTGTTAAAGTCTGCATCTCCTCTGCGGCTCCAAAGTTGGCTGTTGCCTCTACCGATGCGGTAATGGTTGTTAACCCAGCACCAACTACAGTTACTGTGCCATCCGCGGCAACAGTAGCAACTGATTCATTAGAGCTCTCATAAAGCAACGTCGACGATGTTGATACCGTAACCCCCAAGTTGAAATCAGGATCTCCAAATGTTTTGGTTGGGATCGGATCAAAAGTAATGACAGGAATTTCTTCCACGAAGACTGAAAACGTCTTCTGGTAATCACAACCTGCAAAAGTGCCTCCGCCCCAGTACAGCTCCGCATAATATTCGCCAGGTTCAGTGACAGTAATTGTTTCTTGATTTTCGGTGATTCCAACCAGTGAAGGTCCCGAGCCATCGTCTCGCATCCAGTAATACTCGTAAATGAAAACCGTGCCTCCTGCTTGCAAATGTCCTCGAAGATCTAATGAAATCGGACTTGTCAAACTTTGATCAGCATCTGAATCGTTTTCATTCAAAATAGGCCTCTCGTCTGCGAAAATTATTTTGGCTGGCAAATTACTTTCTTCCTCAACTATCACAGACCTGCGATTGGTGCATCCTCCACTACTTGTGACATTCAAAAAATAAACACCTGGAGTACTGAACGTCTGAACAAGCATGTTGACATTGCTAATGTCAGAAGCAGGATCCCACTGAAAGGAAGCTCCACCTGGTAGTGTTGGGGTGATTGTTACATTTTCATCCGGGCAGATCAGGAACTTGTCTTCTCCCTGATCGAATTCTGAGATCGTTTCATCAATTTGAATTCGTGGCGCCCCGCAGAACTGAGAGTTATGAATTCCACCTCCTGATGTAGCTCCAATTACATAAGGTGCATCTCCATAGAGCAAGAAACCTCCAAAGTTCTGAGCATTTCCGGACAAAGATGAACCTTGATCTACCAGATTAAGATTGATATCATATTTCTCAAAATCAAGCGATGAAGTACCAAAACCCAGGTAAATATCTCCCTCCGAATCAAAAGCAAACTCATTATCTCCCGATGCTCCTGTAGATGTACGTTTGATAAACGTACTTGCAATGGACGTAACATAAAAGGTTGAGAAGGTGGCCAATTGATGAGAGGTGGATATGGTTAGGAAATTATCAGGACTTAAGGCAGCTCCTGTTAAGTATTCAGATGAATTATTTTCAAAAAAGGAGTCGGTCCCTTGGACTGTAAGCTCTGTAAAAGCGACGCTGGCAAAATTGCTAACCTGATAATAGTCCTGAACAAATTCATCATCGCTGACATAGATCGCAACATAGTTGGCAACCGAATTCCCCTGATCCTGAAGAACAAGTTTCATTCCCCTGGTATGATCGAAATCCAGGGCAAAATCCATTGCAAACTCATCCAGTCTGGAGCCATTGTTCGCGGCAAAATGCGCAATCAGCGGGGTAATACTTGCACCGGCATTTTGATGGCCAATTGCGACGATACCGTTATCGTTAGGATCAATCTCCACATCCAAAAACCCAGCTCCCTGACTACTCATCCCAGAATAGGTTGTTTCCCAGCCTCCACCAACGGTTCCTCGGTCATCGTATGATACACGCGCAAGATAGGCGTCTCCGGAAGCATTAGATCCAGCTACATAGACATCTGTGACACTGCCTGTTTGTTTCACCTTGAAGGCCTCAAACGTTACTCCGGAATGTGTATCCAAACTCAAAGGATTCCCATCTCTGTCGTATACATAAATGTAAGCATCATTTTGATCTGAGTTAACTACAACAAACAAGTAGTTGTCATGATTGATTTGGATGCCCAGGGGAGTATCATTATCACCTGAGGTAATGAACTTGCTCCAACTTTCATTTAGTTCCTCTCCGTAAGCAATTAACAGCCCTTTTTTTAATCCTCCGTGTTGGGCGGATCCAAGGACGTAGGTGTTGACATCATTGTCATAAACTACATCGATAGCTTCGTATCCACCAGCACCAAACACAGTATAGTCATCTGTGTACTGTTGTGATAAAATCAAGTGGCTACATAGCAATAGTGAAAGAAAAATTGTAAGTGATTTCATGGCAGCTATAGTTTGATTCGAATTCTGAAATTCCAATAAACTAGTAGCCCTTGCCAACCATCTTTAGTGAACGGGGGAAATAGTTAAGTGAACTTCGGTTAAAGTATAGGCAGGTTCTTTACTAATGAGTCGCGATATGTGCGTCCCACAGGGAGTTTGATATCATCTATAAAGAGATACCCTTCTGAAATACTGGAGATTTTTTGAAAGTTGACGAGGTAAGACTTGTGACTTCTAAAAAATCCTTTACCCTCCAATTTCTCTTCAACACTTTTAAGCGTATGTGATACAACGTATTTTCTCTCTCGAGTGAAGATATTGGAGTAGTTGTTATCGCTTTCCGCATACAAAATCTCAGTGGTTTCGATAGATTTTAATTCTCCTTTATCTCGCACAAAGAATTTATCAGAATCAGAAAAGGGCTGGTTTCCGGCCTTAACCAATGCTAAGTGAATGTTTGCAATCAAGTCTCCCTCGTCGTAAGGCTTTACGATATATCCTTTTGGATGTGTTGCTTGAGCACGATTCAAGGTCTTTTCATCATAGTATGACGTTAGAAAAACAAAGGGTAACTGAAATTGCTTATTTATCTGATGAGCAAGCCATATTCCATCACGATCTCCCTCAATGTTTATATCAAGAAGAACTAATTGGACATTCTGTTTTTCTAAATGATCAATGGCATCAAGGGAGTTATCAACTAGCTCGCTTACCTTGTATCCATTTTTTTCCAAGATCATAGCGATATCATCTGCAATAATGGGTTCGTCTTCAACAATTAGAATGGTAGCTGTCGTGTTCAAAAGTATTATGCCACTAATTGGTAGTTCTTGATTTTAAGAAAGATTTCGGTTCCTTCAGTCGTATTAACAGAAATATCTGCTTTTAGTTTTCGAGATAGTGACTTTACCATCTTCCAGCCATAAGAATTAGAATTTTCCAACTTATCTTCATTAAATCCTGAGCCAGAGTCATGAATTGACAAATTGAGTGAGTTTTCACTTTGCTGCAATCCAACATTTATGTGCCCTTTACCATCCGGAAATGCGTACTTTAATGAATTGCTCAACAGCTCATTTATAATCAATCCAAGAGGTATTATGGTATCGATATCAAGTTTCAAGTTTTCCACTTTGAGATTGGTTACAATCCGTTCTTCATCTATCCCAAATGAGTTGTATAGTGTTTGCATCAAATTCCGGATATAATCGTCAATAGCAATACCGGATAGATTATCATTCTGATACAAGTTTTCATGGATCAACGCCATCGATTTCACCCTGTTCTGACCTTCTTTAACTGCATCAATAGCTGCCTCATCATCAAGCGAACCAGCTTGAAGGTTTAACAAACTAGAAACAATTTGCAAGTTGTTCTTAACCCGATGATGGATCTCCTTTAACAGTGTTTCACGTTCTCTAAGAGACTTCTTCTTTTGCTGAAACATAAAATAGAAAAGGATGGAACTGATAAAGATTAGGATAGTTGCCGCGATGAAAATGTTCCGCTGGTTGTTCGACTTTACCAATGAAAGTGCTGCTCTTTCCTGTTCTAACTCAAAGAGTACAATTTGTTTATCTTTTTTCTCCGTTTCGTACTGTGCAGCCAGCCGATTGATAGATTCATTTAAAGATCCATTCAGTAGGGAGTCGTTCAATTGGATTAACGATGTTAAATCTGTATATGCCTGCCGTATTCTGCCAAGTTTTGCCAAAGCAGACGATCTTACTTCGAGCGCACTCACTTGGATCTGCAGGTTTTGTAGTTTCTGATTGATCCTTAGCGATTTGTTAGCGAAAGAAAGAGCCTGATTAAAATTTTGGTCTTCCAGGTAAACATTTCCAGCTGAATTTAATGCATGCGCAAGGTTCACAGAATCCGAAATTTCTTCGAATGTCGCTATTGCTTTATGTGAGTAGTATAGACTGCTATCAATCCTTTTCAGACCTAAATACGAATCGCTTAAGTTCACACAAGATTCAGCATATGATCTTCGTGATTGGGGTCCAGAAGATTGCTCAAGTGATTTTAAATTATACGTTTTACCCTTTTCGAATTCTCCAGTTTCGTTGAAAAGCGCTCCGAGGTTTAAATACACTGTCTGTCTGCGACGGGGTCTGTTTTTCTTTTCATAAATTTCAAGGGCAATCAAATAATGTTCAATTGCTTTTGAAGGATTCCCTTGTTTTCTGAAAATAATACCCAGGTTGGAATTGCCTGATGCAATTCCCAACGTATCTTGAAGTTTGTCTTTTATTCGTAGTGAAGCCAGAAAGTTCGCCGCAGCTTTCTCATAGAGCCCCTTATCCATGTATAAGACGCCGAGGTTGTTTAAACTACCGGCCTGACCTAGCGAATCACCTATTGAGTTATTGAATTCAGCTGATTTTTGGTAAAAATACTCGGCACTATCCCAATCGTTCTTGTAGTGATAGGCAACGGCAATGGATCGAATCGCAGTTGCCATTCCTTTTTTGTAATCTATCGATTCAAAAACATCATAGGACAGCAGTGCATAATGCAAGGAACTGTCAAGGTCATCATAGAACCACTCGAAAGAAAGTTCATCAAGAACATAGCCCCTGAGCGAATCGCTAATTTCAGATTTAAGAAGATTCTGAAGACTATCAACTACCTGACATTGAGATTTGAAGCCAAATAAAATTGACAACAATATGACCAACTTGAACGGTGACTTCATTGGCAGGTGATTTAGTATGAAATTACAGCGAATGTGTCGGAAAAAAAAGTGCTTGATTTATGCTAGCTCAGTACCCACTTTCTCGGAAGTTGCTTCAACTTCTTTATCGGCCTCCTTCTTCTCAGTTTCCTTCTTAGCGTCTTTTGGCTCGTGAAGATATGTGTTGATTTGCTTTCTTAACTCCTGTGATGAAATGTTATGGGAAACAACCCCGTTTTGCATACTGGAGATCTGGCCGGTTTCTTCTGATACTGCGATAATGAATGACTCTGTATTTTCAGACATCCCGAGACCGGCCCGATGCCTAAGTCCATACTGGGCCGGAATGTCGTCACGCTCTGTCACAGGAAGAATACATCGTGCTGCAACAATCCTGTTTTTATAAATAATAACCGCACCATCGTGTAAAGGACTATACTTATTGAAAATAGCCATCAATAATCTTTTCGAAACAATCGAGTCCATTGCATCTCCGGATTCGGCATAGAATTTCAAAGGTGAGTCTGCCGATATCACTATGAGGGCACCTGTACTAGAGCCAGCTAATGATTTGACTGCCTCAGTGATAGGAGTAATGTTGGCTCTTTGGGTTCTTCCGTTCTGCGTCCAGAATTTGACATTCTTCCACCAGCTCCCTTCTTCCGAGAAACCTGTTTTTCCGACAAGAAGTAAGAATTTCCTAATCTCCTGCTGAAACAAGATGATTGCGGCCAACACTCCAACACCCATGAATTGTCCAAGAATAGTACTTAACAACTCCATCTGTAAGGCGTTAACCACAAGGTAGATAAGATAGAGGAACAGGAAGCCCACGAATACCTTTATCGCTACGCTTCCGCGCATCAATTTGTAGACTTGAGACAATAAGATTGTTACCAAAAGAATATCAAAAATATCCTTAAGCCCAATATCTAAAAACCCTATTTGAAACCCTAAAATCAAGACAGTCGATTAACAAGTTTTACTACTTCTACAGCCTCCTTAATATCATGTACACGCAAGATGCTCGCACCCTTAAACAAAGCTAAAGTATTTAACGTCGTTGTACCATTTAACGATTCATCAGCGGTAATATTTAGTGATCGATAAATCATTGATTTTCTGGATAATCCAACCAATAGTGGTTTTTCCAGTTGTTTGAAATAATCCAGGTGATTGAGTAAGTGGAAGTTTTGCTCAATGGTCTTTGCAAATCCAAAGCCAGGATCAAGAATCAAATCGTGAATACCATGCTGTCTGCATCGCTCGATTGTGTCCGAAAAGTAGGAAGTAATCTCAAGTATCAGATCCTCATAGTGGGTATGCTCTTTCATTGTTTGTGGAGTACCCCGCATATGCATGCCAATGTATGGAACGTCCAGGCTTCCCACGATTTCAAGCATTTTCTCATCAAGAGAACCTGCAGAAATGTCATTCACCATCGCTGCTCCAGCATCTATAGCTTCTTTGGCTACCCTTGACCTGAAAGTGTCAACTGAAATGATTGCGTTAGGATACTCCGACATGATAAGGCTTACACTTCCGACAATTCTTTTTATTTCCTCATCAATCGAGACATCATCTGCTCCTGGTCTTGATGAATACCCACCTATGTCCAGAAAATCAGCTCCTTCTTCGAGCATTTTCATTGCTTTCTTCAGAAGATCAGTTCCTGATTTTGTTCTGCTGCCCTTGAAAAAGGAGTCGGGTGTCACGTTGATAATCCCCATCACTTTTGGCGTTGAGAGATCTACAATTTCTCCCCGAATTTTGATGGTGTGTTTGCGATCCAATGGGTTAGTTTTGTGTTTTTAAGTTGATAGTCGACAGCCCATGGTCGACAGTTGGTAGTTATTCTCCAAAGGTAACTATCGGCTACTAACTATCGACTGTCAACTGTGGACTATGAACTAAACATGAATACTGAAACCGAGCAGCAATATTTAGAGATCGTCTCTGAGTGCAAGGACATTTTCTCTAAGAAAACCAAGGATTATGGAACAGCCTGGAGAATCTTACGCCTTCCGTCCATTACAGATCAGATCCTAATCAAGGCTCAGAGAATCAGGTCAATCCAGGAAAAAGGTGAGCAAAAAGTGGGTGAGGACATCAGCAATGAATTTAAGGGAATCATCAACTATTGCCTGATTGCACTTATCCAAATACAATTGAATGGGACCGAGGATACCGAAATACCTTTTTCAGAATTGGAACCGATGTACGACAAAGCATCCAAAGAAACACTTTTACTTTTGGCCAATAAAAATCATGATTACGATGAAGCATGGAGGGAAATGCGTGTTAGCTCAATGACCGACATTATCCTAATGAAACTCATGCGTGTGAAACAAATTGAAGATAATGCCGGTAAAACTTTAATCTCGGAAGGAGTTGATGCCAATTATCAGGACATGATCAACTATTCCGTTTTTTGTCTTATAAAACTCAAAGAGGAGCAATGAATATAATTAGGGAATTTGCACGATATGCTGTTGGAGCGCTTTTCATTTTTTCAGGACTGATTAAGGTCAACGATCCTGCTGGAACTGCTATTAAACTTGAAGAGTACTTCGAAGTATTTGCTTATGATATCGCACCATTTTTTGAATGGTTTGTTCCAGCGGCACTTTTTCTTAGTGTATTTCTGAGCGTTCTAGAAGTAGTGTTGGGAGTTGCTCTGATCCTGGGATATCGTGTGAAAATCACTGCCTGGATATTGTTAGGTATGATTGTGTTCTTCACCTTCCTGACATTCTATTCAGCTTATTTCAATAAAGTAACTGATTGCGGTTGCTTCGGTGATGCCATCAAACTTACACCATGGCAATCTTTCTACAAAGACATCATCTTGCTTGTTTTGATAGCAGTGATCTTCCTTAAGAGAGGTGAATATACGGGCTGGCTAAAACCTATGGTCAGAGAAATAGGTGTAGGTGGAATTGCTGTCGTCATGATAGGGATAGCAGTTTATGCTATCATGCATTTACCATTCATTGATTTTAGGGCCTATAAAATTGGTGGTCACATTCCTACCCTTATGGAGGCATCCGAACCGTTGAGAACCGAATATACCGTTGAAAAGGACGGCAAACGATACAAATTTGAAACCTATCCAACAGAGCCAGGATATACGTTTATTAAGTCAAGGCCCCTGAATCCGTGGGCAGAACCAAAGATCACCGACCTAAGTGTTTGGAATGATGATGGCGAATTCACTGAAGATTTGTTGACGGGAAATAAATTGGTCATTATTATTCATGATGTAGAAAAGACTTCCGTTAAGAAAATCGATCGACTCAGAAACCTGACTTTCAGAAATCCGAGTTTTGAGACTTGGATATTGACATCTTCCGGATCAGCTGCTTTTGAAGAGTTCAGACACAAGCATCAGCTGGGTGCTCCTTACTTTTTTGCAGATGCTACTGTCTTAAAAACGATCGTAAGGTCAAATCCAGGTATTTGGTTGGTTGAAGATGGTACGGTTGTTGGCAAGTGGCACTACAACGATACACCGCTATCCGATGAAGTAGCTGAGCTATTGAACAGATGATCCGTAAGATCTTTTTGATTGGTTTGCCAGCCTCAGGAAAAACCTCCCTTGGCAAAAGACTCGCAGCTGAAATTGAGTTTCCATTCATTGACCTGGATGACGAAATTATCAAGTTTTCAGGTAGTTCTATTACGGAAATATTTGAGGAATCAGGTGAAGATCATTTTCGCATTCTTGAGAAAGAACTGCTGGAAAAAACGATCCATGAAAATGATCAGTTTATTTTGGCAACCGGTGGAGGTGCTCCCTGCTTTTACGATAACTTGGAACTTATGAATCACAATGGTGTCACCATTTTCATAAATCCACCTATTGAAGAGATCCATGAACGTTTAAAAGGTGATGAATCAAGACCACTGCTAAAAGATCATAGCGTTGAAGAACTACTGGAAAAAAGGAAACCGTGGTATGAAAGGGCTCATCACACGGTTTCAAGCTACGCTCAAGTAAGAAATCTTATTACCTAAAAAGTCAATCCAAAAGTGACTGAAACAGAAGTGTTCCTAATATCTGTTTCGACAATTGGCTGATCGTTTGCAATATCATAGGGGGTATACAAGGATGCGGTTTCACTATTTACCACTGCAAAATCAAGAAAGTAATCCCTTGTTCGGTATCCGAACCCGAATGTCAGGTTTGTTCGATCCTCCAGGTCCGATCCTTTGTAGGGACTTGGAAACAGGGCATATCCAGCTCTCAGCCGGAAATTATCTATCCGGTACTCTCCTCCTACCCGAACATTCATGACTGAAGTATAGATGTTGTCAATCACATCGTTGTCTGCTGATTCAGAAAAATCACTTGAATTGATTTGTGCTTTTGAGTAGTCAACAAACTCGACATCACCTGACAGGAACCCACTTTTCCCTATAAATAAGGCTGTACCAAGTGAAAGTCTTGAAGGAGTTCTCAACCTGTACTCGGATACAAAAAGATCACTTCTATAAGGATCAATTGTACTTAAATCAATTGTTGTTTCATTTCCATCTTCATCTGTTTCTGTAACTTCTGTTCCACTCTTCCAATTTGCAGCCACATCAAAGAAACTCTCTTCATCCAATGAAATAAATGAAGGTGAGGTATAATTAAGCCCGATGGTCATGAATTCTACAGGACGTATGATAGTGCCAAAATTGAAATCAATTCCAGCACCACGAACTTCCAGGTCATCTAGAATTGAAATACTGTTGATAAATGGCGCAGGCTCAAATTGATCTTCTAGGTAATTTCTTCTTAGTCGATAATTTAAGATCTGGACACCCATTCCTCCACCGAAGTAAAATCGATCGTCATAGTTTCCTCCCCAGGCTATATTCAGTTGATAATGAGAACCTGATTCTTTTAATGTTTCTGATTGAACGGGAAATCCTGTGATAAATGAGTCGTATCCGGTAATGTTATCATTTGTACCGAACGTTGGATTGATCAAATACTGATCATACGCTCCAAGCTCAAATCCGCCTAAATCGTTAGGGTCCGTTTGTCCAACACTGCCTAAGAATGAATCTATGATCGAATTGTGATCATTGATCCCTTCATAGTTTCTTACCAGGCGAAAACCGTTTCGCCTATTTATCGAAATCCCCAGAGAGCCGCCTTTGAATTTATCATTTGTATAATCTCCTTTCGTAAAGTTGATGACTGTTCCAATGTTAGAGAAATTCAATCCATTTTTGAAAGATTCTTCTGATGATCCGGAAAAATTCTGATCCGGAATAGTGAACCTTGAATCTGCGGTAGTAAAATCAAGAGAGGGGGTAACCGTAAACACGCTACGATTGAAAAACCCCAGGCCGGCCGGATTTGATGAAATAGAACTCAAATCACCTCCCAATGCAACCGCTGCTCCTCCAATTCCCTGAATCCTGGCAGTACTTCCATACAAAGTATTTGTTTGACTAAAGATCAGTGCATCCTGGTAATATCCAAAGGGACCCTGTTGCGCATTGGACACAACGGAATAGGATATTAGAATGAGTGCGAGTGCTTTTTTCATGAATCTTGACATTATCTGCTTTTAATTACCTCTTCTCGATCTACTTGAACTTGATCTGCTGCTTGACCTTCCTGAAGATCTACTGGAAGAGCTTCGTGAGGAAGGTCTTACTGAACCTGAACTTCTAGAAGGTGCAGATGATCTGAATGATCCGGAACTACTCCTGCTTCGTGAAGGGCTAGAAGATCTGAAGGAGCCCGAATTGCTTCTGCTTCTTGTTGATCCTGATCTTACATTCCCAGAGCTGCTCCTGGAAGAGTTTGATGATCGAACAGAACCAGATCTGCTTCTGGAACTTGAAGATCTATTCGAATTTGGAGTATAGGTTCTTTGTCTGGAGTTAGATGTTTCATTATATCTACTCGAATTAGTTCTGTTTATTCCATTAGATACTGACCTATTTCTAGATGAGTTACTGGTGCTTACTCTTCCATTCGAATTCGAGATTCTAGCATTCCTTCTGGATTGCTCCAGGTACCTGGCTTGAGTTCTGCTATAGTCCCTTGTGTCTACTGAATTCGTTGCTGAAACATTTCTTACGTTCCTGCTGCGACCTGAAGAAGAAACAGCTCCACCCCGAGAATTTCTTGGGCCTCTTGTTACATTTCTTCCAATTCTCTCGCCCCTAACAGGTCCATAATATCTACTTCCGTAGAAGCCTCCGTAGTAAGCTCTTGCAAATCCACCCCGGTAAAATGAAGGTCCCCAGAAAGGATCATAAAAGCCTCCCCATCCAAATCCGCCATACCATGGATTACCCCAGCCAAAGCCAAAGCCTGCATAAAAGGGATCCCAGAAAGGATCATAGAAGCCTCCCCATCCAAACGAGTTCCAACCCCAGCCCCAACCAAAGGATAGAGAAAGTCCCGTTCTAAATCTCCATGGCCTGAATCGATTCCATCCATTGTACCCCCATGGATCATTGTAATAGTAAT
Organism: Cyclobacteriaceae bacterium; assembly: GCA_028278585.1. Classification (GTDB taxonomy): domain Bacteria; phylum Bacteroidota; class Bacteroidia; order Cytophagales; family Cyclobacteriaceae; genus Ekhidna. Next base: position 17,751 of record JANQEC010000223.1, read on the forward strand.
TATTTACTACAACTGGCTCCTCCACATACTCATCTTCGTAATATTCCTGTTGATAAGTATCTTCAGGGTTGGAATAATTTGCATTGCTTTGATTCTGGTTCTCGTTTGAAACCTCATCTGTGTTTTTATATCTATCTATCGCTTCCTGGCTTATTTCATTGGTTGAATAGTTTTCAGCCAAATCATTGTTCTGGGCGATTTGTCTGCTCAAAAAGGATGATGACTGTTCTGGTGCCGCCTGAACTTCTTTTTTCTCAACAGGCTTAACTTTTTTTCGATCCTTTTTCGAGAAATACATATCATCGTATTCCTGCGCATTGGATGCAAAAGCAGCTGTGATTAGGACAGTTAGTATGAAGAGTTTGCTGTAAGTTCTCATAATCACCAGATTTTAATTATTAAACAATTCTGAAAGACGATCGGTTTCAAGTGTGAACTTATATTTGCCGTCTTTTAGAAACTATACTTGCATTAAATGCAAACACTATACCAAAATCTGAAATTGATCAGTAAATACTAAAATAAGATCAAAAATTTAGGTAACAATGCCAGTATGGACTTTTATGAAGGAAAACAGACTAATTAGAAAAAATGGCAAAAGCAATTCCAACTCGTGACGAAGACTACTCACTTTGGTACAATGAGCTAGTGAAAAAAGCCGGACTGGCTGAGAATTCACAAGTTCGTGGGTGTATGGTCATCAAACCGTATGGTTTTGCCATATGGGAAAAAATGCAACAAGCGCTGGATCAAATGTTTAAAGACACAGGGCATGAAAATGCATATTTCCCGTTGTTCATACCCAAATCTTTTTTGAGTAGAGAGGCTGATCACGTAGAAGGGTTTGCAAAAGAATGTGCAGTTGTAACCCATTACCGGTTAAAAACCGATGAAAGCAAGAAAGGTGTTGTGGTAGATCCTGATGCCAGGCTTGAGGAAGAACTGATCATACGCCCGACCTCAGAGACCGTAATTTGGGATTCCTACAAAAACTGGATTCAATCGTACCGTGATCTGCCTTTGAAAATAAATCAGTGGGCCAACGTGGTTCGATGGGAATTGCGTACTCGTTTGTTTCTTCGTACCGCGGAATTCCTCTGGCAAGAGGGCCATACAGCTCATGCAACCAAACAGGAAGCTATTGAAGAGACTGAGCTAATGCTGGGTGTATATGCTGATTTTGTTGAAAATTTCATGGCAGTTCCGGTCATAAAAGGGGTAAAAACTGCAAGCGAAAGATTTGCTGGTGCCGTTGATACCTTTTGTATTGAAGCGATGATGCAAGACAAAAAAGCACTTCAGGCAGGAACTTCGCATTTTCTCGGGCAAAATTTTGCCAAAGCCTTTAATGTGAAATTTGCTTCTAAGGAGGGAAAAGAAGAATTCGTTTGGGGAACATCCTGGGGTGTGAGTACAAGACTAATGGGTGCATTGATCATGGCTCATTCGGATGATGACGGCTTAGTGTTGCCCCCAAAGCTTGCTCCAATCCAAGTGGCTGTTGTTCCTATTTACAAGACTGATGAGGAGCTTTCCAAAATTACGAAAGTGGTAAATGGGCTGTCTTCAGAATTAAAGGCCAATGGAATTTCTGTTAAATATGATGACCGAGACACTCACAAGCCAGGATGGAAGTTTGCTGAATATGAGTTGAAAGGTGTACCGGCACGTATTGCTATCGGTCCCAGGGATTTGGAAAATGGAACTGTAGAAATTGCCAGAAGGGATACCAAAGAAAAATCGACGATAGCGCTAGAAAATGTTTTGAATCATATCACTAATTTGATGGAGGAAATGCAAACTTCTATTTATGACAAGGCATTGGATTTCAGAACGGAAAATACCTATCAAGCGGATTCGTATGAGGAATTCAAGAAACTAGTAGAAAAAGGATTTGTTTATGCGCATTGGGATGGCACTGATGAAACTGAAGAAAAGATAAAAGAAGAGACCAAGGCTACAATAAGATGCATTCCATTCGATCAGAAAAAAGAAGATGGAAAATGCATTTTTTCAGGAAATCCTTCTACAGGCAGGGTACTTTTTGCAAAAGCATACTAAAAAACTAAGATCAAACAGATAGTTTTGGCTATCGAATTTTAATAATCACTTTGGATTGGATCACTGTTATCGGGCTAGTTCTTTTCGGCATCATTTTGTTGATCGTTGAGATCATATTTGTGCCTGGAACTACCATTGTAGGTATCCTGGGAGTATTATTTAGTGGTTATGGAATCTATCTGGGGTATCAAAATTTTGGTGCCACAACAGGGACTATCTTCCTGGTTTCTACAGTTTTTTTAAATGCAGTTGCGTTGATAGTAGCCTTTAAAGGAAAATCCTGGGAACGATTTTCTTTGAAGAACTCAATGACTGGGAAATTTAATCAAGATCAGGACCTGAATTTAAAAGAAGGTGACGTGGGTAAATCCATTTCCTCCCTAAAGCCAGTTGGAAAGGCCTTATTTGACGACCAGGAGGTCGAGGTGAGTTCCAATGGCGGTTATATCAACGAAAATGTTGAAATTGAAATTTTACGAATCGAATCGAAAAAAATATTTGTACAACCTGTAAATCAGTAATGTCATGGGAAGCAGTATGATGCTTATTCTTTTAGTGTTTGGAGGAATTATTCTCTTTTTTATCTTCCTCTATTTCGTACCAGTCAATCTCTGGATTACGGCCGTATTCTCTGGTGTGAGAGTAGGCCTTCTGGAACTGGTGTTTATGCGAATCAGAAAGGTACCACCTTCAATCGTTGTAAACTCGTTAATCACAGCGACCAAGGCCGGGCTCACGACAATGAGTGATGAAGGGGATACACGTCGACAACTTAAAACACAAGAATTAGAAGCCCACTACTTAGCTGGCGGAAATGTCCCGCAGGTTATCAGAGCTCTGATCTCGGCGGACAAAGCAAATATTGAATTGACTTTCAAGCAAGCAACTGCTATTGATCTTGCTGGTAGGGATGTATTTGAAGCTGTGCAGGTATCTGTAAATCCGAAAGTGATCAATACACCATCTGTTGCCGCAGTTGCTGCTGACGGTATCCAATTGGTAGCTAAAGCGCGAGTTACCATTCGAGCCAATATAAAACAGTTGGTTGGAGGTGCCGGAGAAGAAACAATCCTGGCACGAGTTGGAGAAGGGATTGTTACTTCTGTAGGTTCCGCAGGAACACACAAAGAGGTACTAGAAAACCCGGATAAAATTTCCAAGCTCGTACTACAACGTGGACTAGATGCAGGAACAGCTTTTGAAATTCTCTCTATTGATATCGCTGATGTTGACGTTGGTGCAAACATTGGAGCAAAA
>JANQEC010000286.1 GCA_028278585.1 Cyclobacteriaceae bacterium
CATTGTGGTAGGCGCCGTTTTGCTTATAAGCTCGTCCACCTTCAATGAACACCTGGTTAATCTCGTTGTCCAGGTACTCCACCAGTCCTGCATAATCTACTTTGGCAATCGTATTACCATCAGCATCTGTTACCGCCTTGCTCAATTTTGTTCCCGTTGCATCATAAGTGTAGGCTACTGTAGTTAACACATTGGTTCCATTCAGGAATTCGATCTTGTCTACCAACTGAAAGTGATTGTACGTTACCTCTATTTCTTTATGAGCGTCACTTGTCATGTTGCCCATTGCATCGTACGCATATTCCCCGGAGTAATCCACCGGGTTGCCAGTGGGTATGTTGTTATTGTCAAATCCATCTCCGGTGCCACTGTCCGTCACTTTCGTCACCTGGTTGTTGGTGCCGTACGCATAGCTAAGGCTGTCGATCATCGTTCCTTCCGCCTTCCTGGTTAAATTGCTGCGGTTACCATTGCCATCATAGTCGACTGTCATGTCAAACTTGCCACCATTGTTACTCCAATCCGTGTTGGTGGTGTTCCATGTGGCATAATTCGCCGCTGTGAGCTGGTTCAGTTTGTCGTACGAATAGCCATATATCGACTGAACACCGCCCTGTATGCCCGCAGTTGTTGGGTCATTATCAGAATTCCAGGATGCTGAAGCAATGTTTCCATCAAAACTTCCGGGAACATTTTGTCCGTTCACAGTAACATCACTGGTGTAGTTCAACTTCATACCAAACACATCACGGTTGGTTTCTGTCCCTGGTGTCAATTGGTCATCGTTGATAGCCGTGAGCTGCTGACGGATGTTATACCGGTAATCCACCGACTGAAGGAAAGAGGTACCACCATCTGTGGAATGCAGGTTTTTCTCTGTTAACTCCCCTAATGCATTGTACTTATAATCTCCAACCAGTGTGCGTATTCCCCCATCAACTGTTTCGTGTGTTTGCAACAGTCTACCCACATGGTCATACGTATATTCGGTCAGCAAATCGACCGATTCACTTCCGGTATGCTCTAATAGCGTCTTATTAACTTCTCCGGTTGTATAATTCAGCTCGCTCATAATTCGATCTGTACCACCCAAATGGTTCTCGGATACCCTCTGGACCGGCCGCAACCGGTCATCGTAGTATTGCACGCTGTTCAGCCAGGTAGTAGTATTCAGCACCAACACTTTACTTCCGGTGGGAAGTCCTTTTACACGCGAGGCATTGTTATTTGAAGCGACAATATGTGAACCTGGCTTCAGCGTAACACCTGCCGGAATCGTTACAGTGGCACTCTCTCCATAGGCTAGCCTTGAAGAAGCCTGGACTGTGGTCACCGTATGGTTGTTTTCCAATGATACATATCCCTGTAAAGGAGGTACTCCTTGCATACTAAACCCTACAGGAACCTTGTACCCCAGATCCAGGTTCTCGGCATCCCAACCGGTGTTTCCAAGAAAGTTGTAATCGTCGTAGTAGTTGATGCTGTGCAGCTCATAATCATTGTAATCCGCATGCGTTAGGTTCGGAAAGCTGTTATGCAGCGTGTAGCCGTCTGCATTGTTGGTAATATCTTCGTAGCGGATCAAGGTCCGGGCTTGTATGGCCACATCCAGTTCTGACTGAATCGTAGGTCTTGATTTAGAGGTTGTCACCACACCACTGATTACCTGCCGGTTCCATTTATCATATTTATAAAAAGTCCAACTATTCGTGCTTCCATCTTTCTGTCCATCATGGCGGGTCATGACCAGACGATTCCATTTATCATAAACAGCATAGATCCAGCCTGTTCCCGGTGACCGGGACTCAATTACACGACCTCTCCCATCGTACTTATATTCAAAGAGATACCCGTTAATTTGGGTTGTGTTGAGTGTTGGTTCGTTAGCCGCTTTCGGTGGAATGATGTATCGTAAACGGCCCATTTCATCGTAAACATTGTAGGTTGTATTCCAGGCGGTTCCGTCCCACCTCCTCGACGCAATGTTTAATCCTCTTCCATCAATCACGGTCTGGGTTTTTCGGTCATCAGGAGTGATCTGCTCTGTTATCCGGATTGAGTTAGCTCCATAGGTGGTTCCCCTCACAGGAAGCCCTGCCCCATCCAGTTTCCAATGGACAATGTCAGTCCCGCCAGGATAGAAGGAATAGTGATAGATCGTCTTTTTGTTGTTTGTATGATAATCCGACCCTGGTGCAATAACCGACTTCACACGCCCAAGAGGTGAATTCTCATATCCATATAATGAGTAAGGCTTCGAATCAGCTGCTAGATCTCCTCCCTGATTGTAAAACGCTGGTTGCTCGGTTGCAAACAAAGGCCTGTACTCTCCCGGAGTACCCGCGATCTTAGTGTACGGAAGATGGGCTTCCAACTGTTTCCCTGTCGCTGGATCATATTTGGAAAAAGAGACTATATCTTCCTGATCGGGACCAGCTTGAGCAGCCACACTTTGCAAGGGCCGTCCAAGACCGTCTATATAAGAGAAGGCAGTTACTTTGTCAGGATGATTAAGAGCAGGTATGTTGTTTGGATCTGTAACCGGTACCCTGAAAGTCTCTACACGAACGTAGTTATCCTGGGCCTGAGCAAGAGTAACAAGCAACAAAGAAACTACAAGGGATATATTCCTGTATAATTGATTGAGGTATGTACAAATTCGATTAGACATAGTCAGTTAATCGATTATTAAGTGTTATATTCAAAAATGGTCTAGAGTGGGGTTGGGAGGTGGCTGGTTCCCATAGCTGTTCATTCTTGCTATGTTGTAAATTAATCATTCTATTGAAAAATGAAAATATAAGTATGCTTTCGTTTGATCATTTTTTCTTTTTTGTTTCATTTTCGAGCTTTTAGAAAAGGCTGAAGAGAGTGACAAGTTTAAGTTTAAGGTCGTAAGCTTCAAGCTGCAAGTCATTGGTTCTTTGTTCCTCACTTGCAACTTGTTACTTAATTCATCATTGATCGGTTTTTGATTTCTTTTGATTGTTCAAGGTTGAATATAAGATCACATGTTGATGAGATTTCCCAGCAACCTTGAGTTTTTCGCTAGGATTAGTAGTACCAATACCAACATTCCGCCAACCGTCCATATGCATATGGAAGTTGAAGAAATATGTAGAAACAAAGGTTATACGACCTATATTTTACAGGAAATTGCAAAGGAGTGCTACAAACACGGCTGCAAACCCGCTGCTCGTTGTAACTTAGAGAACTCAGCTTCCAAACGAGCCTTATTAAAGGCAGACTTTCAAATATGTGGTTGCATGCTAATGAGTGATATCACATCGTAATTACCTATTTAGAAATACGCGGTTACTTGTACATTTCCTGTGTGTATCGCCTTTGCATTTTCCGATTTTCTACCATTGTATAGTAGAGAAAGCTGCATGCCTTTTGACATCTTTTGTTGCCAGTTTATTTGCCAGGTTTGATTGGTGCCAGGCTGGAGTGCATCAAGCAGCAAATAAGCCAGGTAAGTAGCCTGATCACCTGAAAAATCAATGGTGACCCAAGAAAATGAGCCTCTAAGTGATCCCTTACCCGTTTGATTCCATGCTAACTCACCTGAATATCTCTGAATAAGTGAACTTTCTCCTGAGGCTTCTAAGAAATCATTGCGCTTATTCTCACGCTCATATCTCCCGATTACTCTCAATGAATTCGAGGGTTGCCAAATGAGTTGGGGTTCGTAAGAATCAGTGAGAATCCGAAAATTTCTACTATCCAAAAAGTCAGATTCGTTCGTGAAATCACTAAAGGTTGAAGTCATTCGAAATGTGTAATCATTGCTTAAATCAATTTTGAAGTTGGATATCCAGTCATTTCTTTCTTTCAACTCGAATCCCTGAGTTAATAATTGCTTGTTGTCAGATGTTCGGAAGGATAAATCCCCGGCAAACCCTCTTCCATTCCTGTTGAAGAAAAGCGTGTACCTCTTCTGATCCTGGGCAGACAGAAATGAAGCCTCATTTAACGCTATCGCAAAAGGGTTCAAACGATCATTGTAGTTATCAGATGTCGTCCGGTAATTAATGTTTAGGTTGACATTGGCGGAGAACTTAGAAGCGAAAGACCTAAAGCCTCCCTGTCTCCTCCAGGAAAGAGGCATCCTGACATCGAGCGTATGAATGTAAAAAGTTTGAAACGAAGTGAGGTATTCATCTGTGGGAGTGAAAATTTTCACATAGTTCCGCTCATCCGGGTTGATCGCTTCAAAAAATTCGTTTAGATCCTGAACTCCATCTTCATTCTGATCCCTCCAGGTATGAGTCCCCTCACCGGTTGTGACCGGCAGATAAACAAACTCTCGCTTCAATTCACGACTGTTTCCTGTTGAAAAAGAAAAATTATGTGTGACACTCCTTTTCAGGTAATTGCCAAGCCAATTAATCCTCCCTGATATGATCTCTCCTTCGCCTGAATTCAGTCCTAACTTGTCATCTGTGGATCGATAGTTAAAATCGGCCATCCAGGTGTTCCTATCCCCCGTTTTGGAATAATTTAACTTTAAATTCCGGGATACCAGAAATTCTTCTATTGTCCCATTAAGTGGAAGTTTGTCCTTTCTCAGTGTATAAGAAATTCGGTACTGACTGGAGGAAGAATCGTTATTCGTGAGGTAAAATTCATGAGCTCGAAAGTGCATCCTTGAACTGATTACACTGTCTTCTTGCTGAAATTTATTTTCATTGATTTCATAGATGTAACCTGGAACGACTTTGAATTTCCTAAAGCTCAAATCCGAAATTGATTCCAACCATTTTGAATCAAAAACTCCCTGGTTTCCGTCAAGTAATGCGTGTGCAGACTTTAACCTTATTGATCCTATTTGTTGATTTAACAGGAACTTTTGTTGGAAGCCATTCATGACTCCCTTTCGTTCACGTCGATTGACCTGATAACCAAACAGGTTATGCTGATCTTTTTCCAAGGTAGTTTTTCCAAACAAAATGAGATCCGGGACATTACCAATGGTGTCTACACGTAAATCCCAATTTCGATCAAACTCAATGGCACGATACCGATCAATGAAGGAAAAATTTCGGGAATCATATTCAACTTCCAGGGAGGAAGACCAGTTATAATTCGGAATAAACGATTCACGTCCTTCAGATTTAATACCTCCATAATACCCTAGCCCTGAATTGTTTGAATCATCAAGGCTTGAAAACAGGTTAAGATCAGTATTGGAGAACGCACCTTCGGAAAATACTCGTTCGTACGAATTAAGCTTCACCTCTGTGCCTAAATTGAACAACTGTCGACTATTGGGAAGCGGGACGAAAACACCCGGACGATACCGTCCCTGACTGATGCCATTTTGAGGAGCAACCCACTGATAAACACGGCCATTTGATGTGTTCTCCACAAGCTGATAATCACCATTCCCTATTCCAACATCTGAGAATGTTGCCGCAAAAAGAGCTTCATCCGGATTGGTGGAATTCACAAAGATTTGTTGAGGATTTCCATCCAAATCAACGGTATCAGCTTTTCTATAAAGAATTCGGTTCTCATCAAAGCTAATTGAATCAATCCCTCCAATCAATGCCTGATCCGCTTGATCACCAATTAAACGAAGCTGGTTCAAGTCTTTTTCATCCGGGGTAAATCCGAAGTTAGAATTGGGGTTATCTCTTTCTCTGTAAAAACCAGAATAGATCCTGACATTGTCCTTTTCCAAGGTTTGAGATACTGAAATATTAGACCTGGAATAAACTTGTTCTGCGTATTCAAAATCAACGCGAATCCTTGAAAACTGAGTAATTATGACGTGGTTGTTAAAGATAATTTCACCCAGGTTGTAATCAATAATGTAATCTCTGTCAAATCCACGTTCCATCAGCTTTCCATCCAGAAACACTCTTTCAGAATCAGCCAAAACTATGATAAACCGTTCACCATTGGGTCCTCTTAACTTGTATGGGCCATTCAAACCTTCAATTGACTGAAGCAGCGTAGAGGCAAATTTTCCTTTTGACACAGCTCCAGATATACTAGTCATGGTTTTCCAGGAACCATTTGTGTTTTCGTACTCGGCTTGAAGCCCTTGAACGTTCTTATTGTATTTTAAAAAATAGTCCCTCCTTGCATGATTGTTAAGCAATATATCACCTGCAGTAATAGCGATGTTATCGTTGTAAAGCTTGATATATACGTTATCAAAATCCCTGATTTGCTGAGTGTTCCCTTCCGGTTGATATGGAATGTTTTGGTCAGTTATAACAGCAGCAACATGCAGATTATCAGCTACTTGTCCATTCATTTGTAAATTCAAAGTTGAATTCACAAAAACACTTTGACGATTGCCAAATGAAACACCCCGGGTGATTGCTCCATACTTCTCTATTCCTTCAAAATCAAATAGTTCTTCCCTTTCCAATGGGGTTGCGTTTGGAGCTATTTGAGGTGCACGATCTCTGTCATCATATAACGCGATGTCCCTGCGTTTAATTTCTCCAGAAATCAATTCTGATAGGATACGATAACAAACCTGAACGGAATCTCTCTCAGAAGCAACAAGAATAATCCTGGAAATTTCATCGTATTGGAAGGCGTGAATCGATGAAACCGAACCCGGTTCAATGGCAATAGAGTCCAGCATAACTTCCTGATTCGCTGGCACAGTTTTGCAAAGTAGATTTTGAGAAAAGCCTGTATGAAAAATGAATAAAACCAGACTAACCAACAGCCAGCGGCATGGTGATAAAAAAGGTTGTTCCTTCATTTTCACTTGAATCAAACCAAATATTGCCACCCGCATTCTCAATTCCTTTTTTGGCCAGGGCTAATCCTATGCCACTGCCAGAAGATTTCGTGCTAAAGTAATTCAGGAATATCTTATCCTTCAACTCCTTTTTGATCCCTTTCCCATTATCCCTAACCATTAATTCACACTTATCAGCCTTGCTCGATAATTTAACATGAATATTTGCCCGCTTATTTTCAACTGATTGAATGGCATTTAAGACGATGTTATTAAGAATTCGCTGGAAAATATCCTTGTCGGCATGAATATGAACCGAATCTTCAATTTCAGTCTCTATCTCTACTTCATCTGAATGATAAAGGCCAACCACTTGACGGAGTAGTTTGCTGAAATCCAGCGTATTATTATCCGGAGCAGGCATTTCCGCAAATGCGGAAAAAGAGCTTGCAATTTGACTTAATGTGTCAACCTGGATCAAAAGAGATGAAAGAGTTTCATAATCCTTCGAACCTTCGTCGTACTTTCTTAGCAACTGCTGGATTTTCAATTGCATAGGTGTAAGTGGGTTCTTGATCTCATGAGCGACCTGTTTTGCAATTTCTTTCCAGGCCACTTCCTTCTGACTTCTCGCTAAGGCGCTTTTGCTTTGTTCAAGCTTCACGAGCATCAGGTTGTAGTCCCTGACCAACGAACCTATCTCATCAGAAGATTCATACAATATTGGCTTATTTTCCTCTTGCAACGTTATATGGCTAATCTTGTCAGCAACCATTCGAAGTGGCTTCATCAGGTTATTCAAAATCATGCTGCCAAACAAAATAGCTATTATGAAAATGAGGCCAAAAATGCTGACCAGGCTCCCAAAGACTTCCAATTGCTGGCGTTTCAAATGGTTCTTCGAGTCAAAGAAGGGCATTGCAATGAAGCCGGCAATCTCGTTCGCGTCATTACTTATGCTCGCGTAACTCACCTTGTACTCAAGCTTCCCTATTGACTCATCGGCGATCATGCTTAGGTTTTCTTTTTCTACCAACTCTGTAAACACGATTGGATTAATAAGATTGCTTTGCAGGCCAAGGTCAAATATTTCACGTTGACTGGTGGCCACCAACCTACCCCGGGGATCATACAAGCTAAGATCAGCTTGAATGAAATCTCTTGCCTTAGCAAGCGTTTGTGATGAGATTTCACCAGCAACATCAGTAACATCATCACTCAATAGTTCTGAAATGTACAAGGAACGCTTAAGGTAGCTTCTGTTAATTTCTTCTTTATAGGATGAGTTCAAAGAATTAAGAAGAGCAAATCCGGCTGTGAAAAGGGGAATAATAAAAGCCAGTCCCAAATACAGTTGAATTTTTCCTGTAAAGTTCAATCTGGCTTTTTCAAAATTTACCGAACTCAACAACACTATGGTACCTAAGAAAAACAGAGAAATAAGGAAAAAGAATGAGAAATTCGAAAGCTGCATTCCCAAACCATATTTCTTGCTGATTATTAAAATAATCCGATCATCAGCAGTTTTTACTCCGTAGTAATGCCTGCCATTTCTTTCAAGGCCATCGCCATACAAGGATGGGTTGTCAAAGTCTTGAAGGTCAGGCCATTCACCTTGGCCAAATTTGCTTCTTTGAAAAAGAACATCTCCATTCCTGAACACTGCATAGTCAAAATTATCGGTAGGTATATCGTACTTGTTATCAGTCAAAAGAGCCGGAAACACAGATGTTGGCACACGCCTTTTCAGCTCCAGGTCTAAGATCGAGTTACCTAAATCACAGAGGTATTTAAATTCAATCCCATTATCAATAAGATAGATTCCATCATAATCAGACAAATACTCCCTGGTCATCATTGACTTGTATTCGTTGAAGGTAGAATCTAATCGAGAATCAATAGTCTTAATTTCGTACTTATCGAAGTAAGGATTTAATAGCTGTTCGTTCATTGTTTCGCTATCATCACTATCTGTCATATCAATCATCATCTGGTTGAGATAATATTCACCGAGCACATCCTTCCTGATAATCAAATGATTCGCGAACTTCATTTTTGCATCCAGCTCTGATTTTTCATAAAATTTGTATATGCTGTAGGACAGAATTCCGGAGGCTATCACGCTAACGACTAAAGCAAATTGTAAATTCTCATAGCCAAATTCTTTCAATCTGCTACCCCAATTCAGTTTGCTGGTGGTAATAATAGCAATCGAAAAAATAAAAGCTACCAAAACAGATGTGAATGAGATGATCGAGAACAATAGCGTTGAAACCAAAAGAAATACATAGAAAAGATGCTCTGGTTGTGAGTTTCTCATAAAGCCAACCAGCCTGAATGCACATAGAAAGGCTGATCCAATTAGAAGAATAACGCATACATAGGAAAACACCCGCAAGTAACCGAACTCTATCGTTTGCCCCACATCCAGCGAAATTTGAGAGTTTGTTAGAATTCTCCAAAGGATCCAAAAAATGGAAACATTCAATACCTGGCTTACAGCCGCAGTAAAATACAACGATCTGCCTTCAGGCCATTCATCGGTAAACCTGAATTTCCTTGACCACTTTAATGTGATAAGAAATACCAGAAGGCAATTCAGAAAAAGATCCCCAAGTGTGGGATTCCAAAAAGACCATGTAAAATACAGGGGATCGAAAAGTGGGGATCGAATTAATGATTCAAAGAGATCAAAGTACAATAAAGCTACCCGTAACACTACAACTCCAACAATAGTATGGAGAAAATGAGTTGACAGTCCATTCCACATAATAGTCAATAGAATGACTATGATAAGTGCGCTTAGCAGTGCATCAAGCACTTTTGAGGGAGACCTCTCTATGTCATAATAAAAATGATCTCTATATCTAACTGTTCCTTCAGAATCTGATACAGAAGAAATACTTTCAGGCAGAGAGGTATTCTTACTGGTTTTCAGATAGTTATTGGTAATTGAATATGTGTTGAAAATCGGAAAGACCGATATTGAATAACATGTTTGATCTCTATCAAATCGTTGAATCAGGAAAACTCCATTTTGATTTTCAACGATTGCCAGATCCTTCTCAATAGTAAAATCAAACCAGCCATAGTTATCATTCCATTTTACAAGAGAATCTCCACAGAAAGATCGTTTCCTGTAATTAGTGTCTGAACCTGAATTGTTTGACCAATTAATCAAATCAGTTCTTTGTCTTTCTATCAATTGGTCAAAATGTTCATTAACCTTACGGATTGTCACAGACTCCCAATCGATTACAAAATGATTGATAACAATGCCAGCAATTCCGGCCAGGATTAGAATTAGAGATACCTTCAAATTCATGATTTTTGAAGATACAATAATCGCTCCTTATTAGCGTCTTATCAGCTACTTTTCCAGATGATATATAAAAATACGATTCTTGAAAATCGAAAATTTACAGGAAAAAAAACCAAGGCAACACCAAGGATAGCAATCAGGTAAACCTCTATAGCCGGGTCATTAAAGAAGTGATAAAGAATGAACGCCGTGACAAGAAATAATCCGGTAGAGAACGCATAGCTTACATACATGGCTCCATAAAAATTGCCCGGTTGTTTTTCATATTGAAGATTACAATTTGGACATTTTTCATGCATGGAAGAAACCTTCTTGAGGTTAAACATTCCATGAGTAAATAAATCTCCTTCCTTACAACGAGGGCACTTAGCGTTTAATATGCCCGACAAAACCGATTTTTCGCTCATTCTTTTTGCTATACCGAAACCATAGAAATGCAACTACCCCTACAGCAATGTAAGGAGTAAAAAAAAGAAAAAGGATACCTGTATTTAGACCAGCAGCCAATTCTGTTTCGCCGTGGCTTACGTTGTTTTTAATCTGTGTTCTGCACATTGCACATTGTGCCCAATTGAGAAACGGGACCAAAAAAGAAAGCGATACAAGTATTATCTTTTTCATTAATTGAAGTAAAATAAGCCTTTTCAACACCTTATCATCAAGGGTTTACTTTACTCAATGATTAGGTTGAGCATCATGCTCATTTTTCACACCTCAAAGGTAGTATGGCTCTATCATAAAATAAACAATAACACCAGTTATAGAGACATACAACCAAACAGGATATGTAAATTTCACCATCTTTTTGTGTTTAGTTATCTGGTCAGTCAAAGCGTAGTAAAAAGCCATTAACACAAATGGGACTACTGCAATGGAGAACAAGATATGACTGGCAAGAACAACAAAATACACGATTCTACTTGAGCCAGCCGTAATACGTTCTGATTCACTCACTACACCGTCATGGTCAAGGTCACCAAACTTTACTGAATCCACACTGGAGTGATAGATGATGTAGGAAACAAGAAATAAGACACCCATAAACAATGCAGAAAACATCAAGGACCGATGCAGCCTTACATTACCTTTTTTAATTGCGACTAAAGCTAAGATCAAAATAATAGCCGTAAGAGAATTGACGGTGGCATGGATCCCAGGCAAAGAATACACCCATGAACCAGTAAAAGAAAGTTTACCTGGGAATAAGATTAGAAAAGCGACAACCACCGGGATTAGTATGGAAACCCCATAAATAATGACCAGGTAGTTCCTGTTACCTGCTAGTTCCTTTGCCATACGATTTCTGTATTATCAAAATATCAAGTTCTGTCAGTAATTGATCGACCCCTTCCCTATTTAAATCATAAACACCCCAGACTCCTTCATTGTTAGCTAGTATGAGTTCTTGTTCCACCTGAATGCAGTTAAAAAGTCCAGTTTGATCATAACGAAATGGAATGTTTTTAGTCTTGGCCTGGTAGGTCACACGATCAAGGTAATTTGTTTGATTGGCCCCTAATGAGTCTCCCGTATACAAAACTGAAATCTCCGAAACCTCTCCACATTCTTCAGGAATAGGTAAAATCGACGTTAGTGCAAATTTGTTACTACCAAACAACTGAAGGAAAAGATACCACCCAACCGGTATCAGGAATATAACAAAAAATGCAAGTCGCTTTAATCCTTTATTTGCCAAGGAAATTAGTAAAGGGCATCATAAATGGCACTACCCTGGAAGATCAAGATGAAGACCAGGAAAACCACAAATAACATCGGGAGCACAATAGACATTTTCAAGGATCTCTTCTCATGACCCAGGTGCATGAATTCAGCTACGATGTAATAGGCCTTAACAATCGTCATTACTACGAATACAACGATCCTTAACCATTTGTAATCATGCGGAACAGTGAAAGCAATTAAGAATTCCAATGCAGTGATGATGGCAAGATAAATCATCACCTTGATGAAATGTCTTACCTTCTCGCGATTAAGTGGTTGTACCTCTACTTGTGGATTGTCCATTGTTTATTAATGCTAAATATTGTTGTATTAAACCAAATAGAAAAATGTGAAAACAAAGACCCATACCAAGTCTACAAAGTGCCAGTATAAGCCAACCTTCTCAA
>JANQEC010000301.1 GCA_028278585.1 Cyclobacteriaceae bacterium
CGTGCCGGTATCCCCCGACACATATTTTTTTATGGAGAGTTCAGTCATCTCGATATCATCCAAAACTCGTTCAGCTGATTCAAGAACCATTTTTCCAGCTCCAGTAATAATAAGCTTCTTGTTGACACGATGGAAAAGTGGAGTTCCCAGCTCTGTTTCAATCTCCTTTAATTGATGACTCAACGCAGATTGAGACAAGAACAACGAATCTTTAGCCTTTGTGAGACTCTGAGTCTCAGCCACTTCCCGGATCAATTTTAAATGCCTGATTTCCATACCCACTATATTAGTTATTTTGATTATTATTAAAAAATCAATTCATAGAATTAATAGAAGAAAATCTTTTCAAATCCAATTCCTTTAAGCAAATGCACGTAGAACACTTATTTGTTTATGGCTCGCTGGCGAAGGGCCAAAAGAACGCTTACATCTTAGAGAAGATAGGAGGAAAATGGAGGCCTGCTTCAATCATAGGTCGACTTGTTGATCGTGGATGGGGAGCGGATATTGGCTATCCCGGATTGCATCTGGATGAGAATGGACAGGTAATTGAGGGTCATTTGTTCTCTTCTTCTAATCTTAATGATCATTGGAAAAGGCTTGATGAGTTTGAAGGAGCTGAGTATGAAAGGGTTTTGACAGAAGTTAATGTTGGTAAAGAACCTATTGAAGCTTTTGTCTATATACTAAGATAGGAAGAGCTAAAAGTACCTTTCCAGCCTATAGGCTTATCTATTATTAAATTTCATTAATTCTCTTAAATCAATTCATCCAATTAATGATTCTTTCTTCAGGAAAAGACGTTCGATTTGTACTGAATGAAAGAAAGCATGAAGAACAAGAATTTATTTCTACTAATACTGTTAGCCAGCTGTTGGGGACCTTCTTTCCTCTTTATCAAAATTGCCGTGGCAGAGGTTTCCCCAATGCTGGTTGCAGGATTCAGAATTGGTATTGGGGCCATTGTTCTCAATCTGATTTTGTTCGTTAAAAAGGAGCGGCTGCCTTTAAGACTCCACTTTTGGAAAAAGGTTTTCGTTGCAGGTTTCTTTGCGCAGGCGCTTCCTTTTACATTGATTAATTGGGGAGAACAGTTTGTCGATAGCTCCCTTGCCTCATTGTTGAACGGCCTCACACCCTTAAGTACAATCGTTCTTGCTCAACTCATGCTAAAGGATGAAAAAATGACCAGGAACAAAATACGAGAGGTATTTCTAGGCTTACTTGGTTTGATCATTTTGGTTGCCCCAAGCCTCGTAGGAGGAGTTACAGGCACAACACAGGGAATATTAGCAATTACCTTAGCAGCGATAAGCTATGGTGTTGGACTGGTTTTTATCAGGAAAAACCTGATTGATGTGCCACCAATTCATGCTCCTGCTGCACAGCTATTATCTGTGACGGCATATCTTCTTCCACTCGCATTTCTTGTTACACCCGAATTTTCTTTTTCAGAATTGAGCCTGGATGTCATTGTTTCAATCAGTGTGCTGGGTGTCTTTGGAACAGCGATAGCATTTGTACTGTATTTCAAATTGCTGGAGCGCACCAGTGCAGGATATGTTTCAATGGTCACATACCTGATGCCGATATATGGCGTGATCCTCGGTATTGTATTTCTAAATGAGCAACTGACAGTCTGGATGATTTTTGGAGCCACTAGTATTCTTAGCGGCATTTCCCTGGTAAACAGACGTGCGCAACCAAGCGTAAGATCGTTCGGCGAAAATTTGGATAGATCCTATTACTCTCAATTTCGATGAGAATGCTTCAGCATCTGTTAAGACCTTTTTTGGTTATATTCCTTCTGGATGTTCTCACCGTGGGATTTAGTCAGAGACAATTTGTGCCCACTTCAGGTGGTGGCATCTGGGAGGATACCCTTACAAAGAGGAACGACTCTGTAAGCGATTTCTATGATATGGACAGAAGCTTACTCGTTGATGTGTGGGCCAAAGAAATCTTGAGAGGCAATCAGCCAGGTAATTTTGGATTGAGATTTACTCCTGAGAGTGACCAGAATGTATATCTACTTTACAATTACGAGATAATCGATGATAAGTCGAAAGCAGAAATTGGATTTTCAATGAATAACTTTAATGCATTGACGCTGAAGTATAGCCGTTCATTTTCAATTCATGATCTGATTAAGGAATAATATGCTCGAGATAAGACCGACCTGCGAAAATTGCAATAAGCCTCTTCCAAACGATAGCGCCGAGGCTATGATCTGTTCCTATGAATGTACTTACTGTAAGGATTGTGTAGATAATGTGCTTTACAATGTTTGTCCCAATTGCGGTGGAGGCTTTGAAAAAAGACCAATACGACCAACTGATTGCTTGACTGGAAATTGTACTGACAAACATCCAGTTGGAGAAAATGTGGTTTTTAATCCGATCGATAAAGAGAAATTTGAGAAGGTAAGAGCACATTTTGCGGATGTAGTGCCGGAGAATCGGTAGCTCGTTTGATCTCAATTTGAAATGCAACATATTTAGGTTCGGAATGTCTAATGATCACATGAAAAACCTGAACTGGAAAAATTACTTTATTGAGTTGCTGATAGTCATTATAGGTATTTCAGTGGCATTTTCATTAAACAATGCAGCCTCCGGGAGAGCCGAAAAAAAACTTGAGGCGAAATTCATTCGGGATTTAAAGGCTGACCTTCGACTTGATTCTGCCCTGTTGACAGGCAATATCCGATTCAACGAGCAGAAAGTAGAAATTTTGTCCGGAGCAATTGAGCTGCTTGTTTCCGATGAAAAACATCAGCATGTAGACAGCCTTATTCAAATACTAGGGTTCATTGGCAACTACAACTTTTTTGTGCCTGAGAGTTTCATGTTAGTCTCCCTTTTGCAGAGTGGAGACATCCGATTAATTTCTTCGGATGAATTAAAGAAGGAATTTCTACGACTACTGCGAATTTACGATTTGATTGAAAGAGGTCAGAACAACTTACTACAAGCCTTAGATGATAACTACTATCCTGACCTGTTCGACCACCTGGATATAATTACAATGAAACCAACGGACATTGATTTTTTCTATAGTCTTAAAGTCAGAAACTCTTGCGCCTTTACGATAAATGATACCAATAATATCAAAAGGGAGTATCAAAGTGCACTGCAACAGATCCAAAAATTGCTGGAGATGATGGAGGAGTACTGATCAATTGTTTACAACCACTGCCAGCTTTGTTCCATCCCTTGAAACCGCCAACCGACTCACAGTCCCCAGATTATAGTCTTCGAGATCCGCAAATTCCGCCCAGTTTCTTTCCCAGTGAAACAACTTTGTTCCTTGCCCCATAATCATGGAACCTTGTGGTGTCCAGCAGTAATCTTCTGATCCGTCCAGCGTGTTGGTCAGATAGATCACTGTTTTGTCACCTGGATCCATAGCTTTAACAGCCCAAACATCTTTTGATTTGTCTACGAAACTGAACCAGTCATGATTAGGTACCTTGTGCAATGACCTACCTATGTTTTTGTAAACCATTTCTGCCTCGCCCGTTTTCGTATCGATGATCTGTAACGTAGCAGGATCACCGAGCACAAACGCACCAATTTTCCAGCCTCCAATCCAGGTGTGATACCCGATGACAAGCTCTGGTACTAACACCTCCGTATTTCCAACCAGGTCATAAGTATATAATAGTTGAAGACCAGTGGTGTCCAATCGGATGCTGGATATTCTCCGGTCGGGCATCATGGTAGGTGAGTACTCGCTTCCCTGTTTTGTATTGGTGATAAGCTTCGTTTCTTTGGTTTCAATAAAATAACGAGCAATTTCAGTTTGACCATTTACTGTTCTTGCATATAGTACTGATTTTCCATCTGGCCAGAATGTGGGTTGGTTGTCGTATCCATCATTGTTCGATACGTTGATCGGATTTGAAATTGAGAAATTAGCTGTGTCTCCTTCTAAATCAAATAAATAAACCTCCGTGTTAGGTTGGGCAAGTGTCAGGAGACTGATTAGAAGCAAGGCGATGGAATTTATTAGTTTCATAGGTTTAAAGTTGTGAAATGAGTGGTTTGTTACCCTTTTGATTAAAACCTGCTTTGCTCTCAATTAATGGGTTGAGCATCATGTTCATTTCATTTTTGGTTGGTTTTTCAGATTAGAAATTAGCAAAACCAACAACTTACTAAGAAGTGGATTTTCCTAAAAATTAATTTCTCGAATTATTCAGGCTAAATTTAGTGATTCACAATGACCTGACTAAACTACATAGATTATGAAGCGAAGAAATTTCCTACAACTCGGAGCCTTAAGCAGTGCCATTCCATTCCTGGGAGTTAAGGCCTGTACCCCGGTTGGTGATGAAAATGCTCAACAAAAGAGTGATGAAACTCCTTTTGAACTCGAAGAATGGACCGTAGTCCAGCTGCAAGAGGCCATGAATACAGGTAAGTACTCTTCCCGAAAAATCTGTGAGCTATACCTAAAACGAATCGAAGAAAAGGACCAATCTGAAAAGGGATTAAACAGTGTGATAGAAGTGAATCCAGATGCATTGGAAATTGCAGATCAATTGGACAAAGAACGCGCAGAAGGAAATGTTCGCGGACCTCTTCATGGTATTCCAATCATGATCAAGGATAATATTGATTCCGGAGATAAAATGATGACAACTGCTGGATCTTTGGCATTAGCTGGTACATCTGCCCCAAAGGATGCATTCATCGTTAAAAAATTACGTGATGCCGGAGCAGTCCTTTTAGGGAAAACCAATTTGAGTGAATGGGCGAATTTTCGTTCGTTCCGTTCTTCAAGTGGATGGAGCGGCAGAGGCCGTCAAACTCGAAATCCGTATGCGCTGGATCGAAATCCTTGTGGTTCCAGCTCTGGTTCCGGGGCGGCGGTTTCAGGAAACATGTGTGCCATTACTATAGGAACTGAAACCAATGGTTCTATTGTTTGCCCATCTTCAGCCAATGGTGTGGTGGGAATCAAACCGACCGTTGGATTGTGGAGTCGCTCGGGGATAATACCAATTTCTCATACACAAGATACTGCTGGTCCAATGGGACGAACGGTTGCTGACGCTGTGGCTCTTCTTGGACCCTTAACGGGGATAGATGAATCTGATGCAATAACCTCAGAGAGTAACGGAAACGCTCAAACAGACTATACGCAATACCTTGATGTAGATGGTTTACAAGGAAAAAGAATAGGAATCCTAAAAGGGACATTCGGATATCACGAAAAAGTGGACGAAATTTTTGAAGGGATAAAAGAAGTAATTGAATCAAAGGGTGCCGGGATTGTCGAGGATATTGAAGTAACGGATGATGAAGCCTATGGAAACTCTGGCTTGGAAGTTCTTCTTTATGAATTCAAAGATGGAATCAATAAGTACCTAAAAAGCAGACCCGATGCGTTCGTCAAAACATTGGCAGATATTATTAAATTCAACAAAGACAATGCAGATCAGGAAATGACATACTTCCCCCAGGGAATTCTGGAGCGATCGGAAATGAAAGGACCGCTATCTGATCCTGAATACAAAGAAGCACTTGACACCGTGCTTAATGTTTCGCGCCAGGGAATTGATAAGGCACTAAAGGATAATGAACTTGATGCTATTATTGGGGTAACAGGAGGGCCCGCCTGGCCAATTGATGTGATCAATGGTGATCACTTTGGAACTGGAAGC
>JANQEC010000388.1 GCA_028278585.1 Cyclobacteriaceae bacterium
CCTACTACTGTTACTTTCATTGTTTTCTTGTTTTAGAAATTTCCATAATTAAGAGGACCGCAAAAGTAGTAAGCAATGACCTATTATTTCATGACCCAAGTCACAAGTAAATACCTATGTTAAAGTGCAACCGTTCACCTGGAACACTTTTTGCTTTCTTTCCTTCTAAACCTAACCAATATGTCAGCGATCAGAAATCTCTTAGGTATTACTATCGCTTTGTTCATAAGCTGCGAGCCATTAAAGCAATCCGAACTTAGTGGAATCTGGTCACTGGATCATGTCCATGTAGACGGGCTTAATAAAACGTATAACCCAACCTTTATAGAAATACAACCGGACAATCGGTTTGCTCTATCTACAATATCCGGTGATCTCGTTGGGCTCTACAAATTAAAGGGTGAGGAACTGACCTTACAAAGCAATGATCTGCGCTGGTTTAACACAAGTTGGAAAGTAACAAAAATGCCCAATAATATTATGTTGACTGGACTTGAAGAGGGCTTTAGAACCACCTATCTGAAATTTGTGAAAATTGAAAAGATACCTGATTTCCAAAGTTTCGAGAACAAAATTGTTGGGAAATGGAAAATCTACAAGATCAGGACAGAAGGAAAAATTGCGAAATTGAATAACACGTGGTTTTCTCTGGACAACCATAACAACTACACAATCTCTGATGGGGACTCGCTTCTGGAACATGGTCAGGCCATTGTTGATACGAGACACAGAAAAATTATCTTTGAAAATGAGGATACTTCCTGGAAAGCCTGGTTTTATGGAAATGAACTCAGGTTGGACAATGAGAAACTTGATATGCAATACAGTCTCAGGAAGTAGTGTATTTATTATGTAGCATACCATAAATGAACATTGATCAACTACTCAAGGCAGCCTGGACCGAACGACGAAATGGCAATAATGAAGAAGTAAGAAGGTTGCTTGTAAGGGCCTTACAAGATTGCTCCTCCGATGATTACAACTCATTAGGACGTATCTATCATATTTATGGCCAGCTAGAATCAGATAAGGATCATTTTTCAGCAGCAATTGAGCAGTTCAGAAAATCATTAATGTATTATGAAAAAGGAGGTGATGTTAATAAGATCGCTCACTCCATGAGGCACAATGCGGATCTTGAATCCGAATTGAACAATCTATCGGAATCAGAACATCTCTATAGAAAAGCCATCAACCTGTACAGGTCCTTTGATGTGAGTGAAGGAGATCTTGCAAATGCCCTCAGAGGGTTTGGGCTACTTTTAGAAAAGCAGAACAATACGGAAGAGGCTATTGGAGTCTGGAAAGAAACCAAAAACCTATACCAGGTGTGCGGTCTCCGGGAAGGAGTCGATGAAGCTCAAAACAAGTTGGATTCTCTACTTTAGCATGAAGAATCCTACAAACTGTATGAGTACAAAGCTACACATTACTTTTCTGGCAATATTTACATTGGTAAAAGCATCAATCGCACAAAATCTTTACATAGAAGGAGGTTGGCTGTTTACCGGACTCGAAAATGAGGTGGTAGAAAACCCAGGCCTCTTGATCCAGCAAGGAAAGATTGTTGACCTGGGTGGAGACAGACCAGATGGCTTTGAAAGCTTAACACTAACTAAAGAGGACCATATCCTCCCTGGCATTATTGATCTTCATGCGCATTATCGAGTAGAGGGCATGGGTGTTGTTAGGGACGATACCATTGCTATGCCTAAAATATTTCTTGCCAATGGGGTCACCACCACTTTTCCTGCTGGTGAAATTGAGCCATATAAGATGCG
>JANQEC010000035.1 GCA_028278585.1 Cyclobacteriaceae bacterium
CCTTCATTCGTTCGATAAATTATTACAGGCTGTTTCGCACATAGTAAAAATAGAAACAACTGGCTTTTTAGTTAGTTTTAACTATAGTTAGATTAAGTATGAACTATTGGCTGATAAAGAGTGAACCGGGAACTTATTCCTGGGATGATTTTGTGAAGCTAGGACGAGATCATTGGGATGGAGTTAGAAACTTCAAGGCAAGAAATAACATCAAAGCGATGAAGGTTGGAGACATCTGTCTTTTTTATCATTCAGTAACCGAAAAAGCTGTTGTTGGTTTGGCAGAAGTCGTAAAGGAATACTATCCTGATCCTACCACCGATGATCATCGTTGGTATGTAATGGATGTCGTACCGCTGAGAAAATTGAAACGACCTGTTACGCTTGCAGAAGTGAAAGCTGATGGACGTTTAGATCAGATGAAACTTGTCACACATTCACGGCTATCTGTCCAGCCGGTGACAGAAGAGGAATATGGGATCATCCTGGAGCTTAGTGAGCGATAGGGGGATCAATTTTATCATTGTTTATCATAATACTATGAGAATACTTCTAATCTTATTTCTGGCACTTCCACTTTTTCTTTTTTCACAAAAAAAGAGGAATCAAAAAGACACAAGTTCCATAATTAGCCAGTCTGGTAGGATTGAGTTTGAGGTTGAAAGAGACCGTTCAGATTTTTATGTAGTACCCGGAGATACTGATGGTATTTTGGTCATTGAGGAGATTGCCGGAGCAACACTGAGTGGATCGGGAAGCTGGAAACTTCATCTGGTAGATACTGCATTCAACTTGATCTGGACAAGGGAAGAAGTTGTACCATCAGATGGAAATCTTCTTGGATATGATTATTTCGGAGGAAAATTCTACCTGTTATATAGCAAAAGCAGGTATCGTAGTGAAGAATTGGTTGTGTTGGAGTTGAGTGCGAATAGTGAGGAAAATGCAGTATACGAAGTTACCACAGTATTTCCTGTAAGTATTTCCCATTTTGAATCGGTAGGAGAGACACTACTTATTGGCGGGTATGCC
>JANQEC010000045.1 GCA_028278585.1 Cyclobacteriaceae bacterium
GAAAAATTTTAGCCCACAAGAGTTCTTTTCCCATAAACTTCGCTTGACCAGCAAACCCAGTCAATTAGAAGCAAACAAAGTAAAATTTCACCCTGAATACGGAAAGATATTCAATAAAGAAAAAAATAATATCCATGTCAGAAGCTTTGATGAAACCAATCAGACTGTTTCTTCTTACATCAGAATCTTTAACGATCTGGATGAACTGGTCCTTGATTTTACCACGGATTCACTTGGCTACTATTTGGTTGAAGATTTCAAACCCAGGAATGACGAATCTTACTATGCGCTGTTAGATGGTTCTAAAAGAAAGTGGGAACTACCGGTTGTCGAAGAATCGGGTGTTGACCTTTTGATTCACGAGAAGGAGGCGGGGTTTGAAGTGCAACTAACAAATAGAAATTTATATGCCGAATTCACCTTACTAGTAGAGTCCTATGGTTTAATATCTTTATTAGAGCGTGTAGCGCTTCAAAGAAAAGAACAGTTCACTTTCTTCATTGAAAAAGAAAAATTAAGATATGGAATAAATGACATTGTTATCCTCGATGAGAAGTACAACGTTCTTCAACAAAAGCGAGTATTTCATCGAACCAACTCGATAACCTCATTCTCGCCAGAATTCATACAATCAAAAGCATCGATCCAAAAATATGTACTGGCTGATACTGTTGTTTTTGCTGGGGTGAATGATGCCAGAGTATCTCTGGATTATTCGAGCATATTCAGTTCCACATTTAGCCAGTCAGAACTCTTATTTGAAAATGGTTTAAGGTTGAGCGGAACGGTAACCCCGGCACCAAAGAGTAGTCAGAATAAAAGCAAAGATGAGAGCAGCCAGCTTCAGTTGCTGATAAGAAGCAATCCCCCCCAGGTTTTTAAAACAGATGTAGCAAATGACGGTCGTTTTGTATTCGAGGATGTTATGTATAATGATACCACTGACCTTGTGATAGATTATGGAGGGAAAAAAGCCAATGATTTTGAAATTGAATTTGACACGATTACCTATCTGTATGACCCAACCGGGCTGCAAGACTGTGATGCTAACAAAAGCGATGTGGAGTATGTTTCATTCAACAATGAAGTTCCGGACGTTAAGGGAGCAACCGCGTTAAGTACCGTTGAGATAACGGCTCGTAGAGATAAACCAGAAAACATTGAAAGAGAGAGAATTTATGGTAAACCTGATTGGTCGTTAGATCTGGACAGCAATGATCTACACAGGCTTTCAATGCAGGCTGGTATCCTGGAATATCTGGCCGGACGAGTTCCCAATGGGCAGGTACAAAGAGATGAATATGCCACTCCAATTGGGTTCATTCTGAGAGGAGCATCTTCTTATCAGTCGGACAATTCAGCAATTTTCATATTCAATGGTGTTACGATTTCTGCGCAAGATTTTAACTCAATTGATCCATACGCCATCAGCAGGGTCGATGTGTTAAGTGGTCCTTCGGCAGCTGCATTTGGTGCCAGAGGAGCAATGGGTGTTGTTATCGCTTATCCCAGAGAGGGAGGTGAAGGAGCATTAAATCAGACGACTGTCAAAACATTTAATCTACCAGGAGGATTTGATGTGCATGCGTTTGATCTTGGAAGGAACTGATCATGCCTGGTTACCCACTCTTTTCTACCTGCAGTACAATTCAGCCAATAGCCAACCGATAGTTCGGGTTTCCTGACTCACCTTGATCGGAACAAATACCTTTTTCACCTCAAAACCATACCCGCTTCTTTCATAGCAATCGGTTCCGAAGAAAGTACCCGTACCTGAAACCTTACTCCATCTGCTATCTTCATAAATGTTCATGAATGTAAATGGTTGTGTTGATGAAACGAGATATCCATTAATGTCATAAATCGCTGCACTGATACCATTGAAATCACTTAGTGCTTGTGCTAAAACCTGTGATGACTTACTACTTAATAGTCCAGCTTCACCCTTTTCGGAGACCAATCTAAAAAGATCTTTTGCTTCCTCTTCACCAGGAAAGGTTAGGTAGAGGCTCTCACGCTGAAGTAAAGTGGATTGGATTTCTGGATGGTTCAACCATGATTGAAGTCGACTTTCAAGGCTATTATCAATCAATTCATTCCTGAATACTATTTCTTGTTGATGAAAACGTCTGTTTCTTTCTACTGAGATGGAACGGAAGCTATCCATTTTACTTAGTAATTCATACCAATCCTTCATGTCAGCTTTTGAGTAGGCTTCACCGGCCATCAGGTTTCCAATTGTATCTACGTTGATCAATAAACTTTGATAATAATCATAATGGGGAATTACCGGGCAGTTGTCCTCTTTTATCGATATATCAACAGAAGCTTTGTTGAATTCTTTCTTATCCTTCACATCATTCTCCCAAATGTCAGGCAAATAGTCTACATGGTCTATTGAATCCATTTGGTTAATCTGTGCTATCATACTATCAGTTAGGCCGCCAAGAAGTGAATCATAAAGCGAATCATCATATTCTTCTGACTCAAAGGCAGGTGGCTCAATGAAGTTTCCATTCAGCAACCATATCCAAACCTTAACCACTCCATTCTTTCTTGGTGTATAGCAAAGTGAAAGATTTCCATTGTTACCCCATTTATAGGTTATAGGATTACCCGGAAATTCAACATTCTGATCATAACCATTCAGAATTGAATAGGCATCGTTTTTATGAATCATCCGGTCCCAAATCATAATCGCTGGATTCCCTTTTGATGAACTCACCTCTATTCTAAATGATTTTCCAACCTGACCTGGAATAATGAACAATAAGGAGTCAGGATACTTATTCTTTTGAGAAGAATTCTTGTAGGTCATTGTCCACTGATAGTTAGTGCCAATTGGTGCTACCTGGACAAATTCAACTTCTGGAATGAACCAGTTAGGGTACGCTATAACTGGTGCAGGAGAGCTTTTTATCAAATCAGGAATTTTGTCGGTCTTGCAACTAACGAATGCGGCTATAATCACAAATCCAATGAGTTTTACATTTCTTCTCATAGCATTTAGCAGTTGGAATTTGAAATGTTGACCAGAACATAGCTTTGCGCAAAGACCTGGGCTAAAAAACGGACATCGTTTTTCCATTGGCTATAAACACCAGGCCCAAGGGCACACTTTTGGGTGTGAACTGCTTCGAAGTAGTCATTAATGATGATGCTGAAAAAATCGGATTTTTCAAATAATCCAAGTGATTGAATCAACTCATCAGATGCTACAATGTTAGCTTCAGTAACGGCTCTTATTGCGTTGTCAATTCGCTCCTTATGGGTTGCTTCGTTATCACCAGAACCTAAACGTTGTACAATTGATTGGTCTTTAGAAGAAAAGTATCTTTCATACCAAATATCAAACAATGAGTTAGTCCGGTTAAGGATTAAATTAAGTTGATCTTCAATGCCAGGGGAAACACCAATCATGTCCGCCAAAGCTATGGCATCTAATAACTTCTCCACGGTGCGTTTGCCTGTTCCGGCTTTTTGGTTAAGGTCATTAGAATTGACAAATTGATGTGTCCTTTCGGAATGTATGGCATTGACGTACCAGCCAAAATATTCATCAATGAACTCCTGAAAATTGATCTCCTCCAATTCAGGCGTAATGAGATTCATAGTGTAGTAGAAAAAAATCTCTTCTTTTTCTACAGGAGTGTTGGTTGAAACCACATGATAGAAGTTCATCTCGTCATCGAAAAGGTAAGCATCTCCCGTTACCTGATCCGGGCTCAGCTCCATCATAGCTACCATGCCTGGAAGAGCAAAGACAAAATCCCCGGATGTCTCATTATTGACAATGGTGAACTCACCTTCAAGAATCATAGCTCTCGGGATACCGCCTGTGATTGTTGCTAATCCTTCTGTCACAAATGATTTCTGCTTAACGTAAATCCAATCAAGCAAATAGTAACCTGATAATGTATCA
>JANQEC010000086.1 GCA_028278585.1 Cyclobacteriaceae bacterium
TTAATCTGCATAACAACCACTCCCTCAATTTTATTACTGTTAAAATCCAGGGTCGCATCACCCGAACCACTACTAACAGAAATATCAAAATCCGGCGTGCTTGCAAGTACTACTTCAACATCTCCCGATCCCGAACTGAATGAACTTCGGTCGCTTAGCTCAATATCTTCGGCATCCACTTCTCCACTTCCAGTACTTGCTTTGATAGAGGCAACAATATCTCCAAGCTCTATATCACCCGATCCTGTACTCAGGTCCAACTCTCCTTCAACGTCACTTACCTCAATATCTCCTGATCCTGTTCTGATTTCAATTTCGCCTTTAGAGTTTCGAATGTCAAAATCTCCTGACCCCGAGTTCATTTCAAATTCAACTGAAAGGTCTGCAACCTCTGCATCTCCCGAACCGGTTTTAAATTCTATCTCTAGATCGTCTGGAATATAAAAGGTCCATGTAGCAGATCCGCTGTAGCTATCGTACCGACCTCCTACACGTTCGTCGCTGATGTCCAGCCTGGACCCGGTCAGTCTGAAGGTTGGTTCATAATCGATATTGAAGGTATATATCAATTCAACGGAGACCTCTTTGCTCGTTGATTTTTTAAAAATGGCATCACCTGAACTAACTGTGAGCTCAATTTCTTCAATACCTGTGTAGGTTTTAGAGATTTTTTCCTGTCCTGACACGGAAACAATTCCCGTCAGTATTCCGATTAGGATAAGTATTGGTTTCATATGTTTCATAGCGATTCGCTTCATAGTTACGGTTAGTTAATACTAATAGACTTGTTCCAATGCGAGAAGTTGCACGGATTGCTTTAAGTACCATGAAATGATTGAATGGTTACAGGTAATTATCATTTTTATTCCAGCAACTATATTTTCTAACCAAAAAACCAAGTTGACCTTACGATCAAGCATGGGCAAAGGAGTCCGGCATTTAGGTAGTTGTCACTACTCAAAGATTAGGATCTGAAAACACGCTCATTGGTGTAACATTCACAGACATGAATGCGTCGGAAGTAAAACATCTACCTCATGAAAACAACACTCATACTCCTGTTTTTTACCTGGGTTGCGACCTATTCCCAGGCTCAGAAAAGAATAGTTGATGTTGATGCCTTTTCTCAACTTGTGATTGGAATACCTGGGAATATTTACCTGGCCCAGGGAGATGAGGAGAAAGTTGAAATTGAGAGTACTAATGAACAATTTGAAAAAATTCAATTCAAGCAACGGGAAGACAAACTGATTATTTCCAGTAAACTAAGAAACCGAGGTCAACTGGCGAGTGTTGACATTTACCTTACGTTGAAAGAGCTAAATTTTTTGCACAATAAAAGTTCCGGAAATATTAAAGGTCAGAGTCAATTCCAGGCGAAATCACTTCGACTTGATATGAGTGGGTCCGGAAACATTTGGCTGGAGATTGAAAGTACAGAAATCAAATTGGTCGTATCCGGTTCTGGTAAGATAACCTTGAAGGGGATTTCAGACAAGGCAGAAGTAAGCATCAGCAGCCAGGGAATTGTGAATGCCGGTGAATTAAGGACACGACAGCTGGAAGCTTCCTTAAGTGGTACCGGAAACTGTCACCTAAGTGTTGTTGAATCTATTCATGCCAGCATTTCAAACGAGGGAAGTATTTATTACACTGGCAATCCTGTCATCACTGGCACGATATCAGGTGCTGGAGGAGTAAAGAGAGTTAATTGAAGTTGCAGGTTTAATCCACACTGCCTCCTGACAGTAGGTTTGAGTCAACTTGCACTCCTCACTGAATTATTGGCTCTAGCAATATGCTCACACTATCAGGAGTCCCCCCAGACCCTACGCACATGAAACAGTAACGGAATGCGTATGTCCTGCTCCAGAACTTGAAGTCACCGTTATGGCTTGATTTTGCTGTAAGTTCGTGAAGTCTGCTGCTGTAATCGTCACATCGTGATTGTGGCCCGAATCACCTAAGATTGAATACGTCTTTTCCGCACCTGCCGTAACATCTTCTTTTGACACTGACAACGTATGCCCATGATTAGAACCAATGTTTGTACTTGTACCGTTTTCCAGACAATTTGCCATTCCTTCATCACCATCCATGTCCGCATCATCATCATCACCGCAACTTTGCATCATGGTCACTAAGGGAACGCCTGCCACCACAGCAAAGACACTTTTCTTTATAAATTCTTTTCGTTTCATTTTCCTGGCTTTTAGAATATTAATATTAAAGATACGCGGCAGATGCTTGATGATAATTGTTTTAAAGGCCAATATTTCCAATTTGTCATCGTCCCTGCATCTACAGGTTTTCTATGAAAATAGTTTGTAACTTTTTGAATGAACGTATTATTCCGGCAAGGGCAAAAAATGATTGAGAAGTGATAAATCACACGGATCCGGGTTTAAACTATTAATAACCTTCATCCATACCATCATTTCATTTCATCATATTGAGGAATTATCCGAATTAAAACTACGTAGACAACTACATACATGTAGTAAAGGTTTAAGGCCGCTTAAAATTCGGATTCATGTACAAAGTATTAGTTCCCTTTTTGATTGGTATCATTAGCACCCGAATATGTGCTCAACCTCAAGACACGATCATTATTGATCGAATTGAAACACCTATTCAATTAGATGGAAACATTGACGAGCTCGCATGGCTGAAAATATCTCCACTCCCGTTGGTAACATATAGCCCTGCTTTTGGCAATCCCGGTACCGAACGAACAGAGATAAGGGTGGCATACGATGACCAGTATCTCTATTTTTCAGGAAAAATGTTCGTCAAGGATATCAAGGACATGCAAGGCAATTCCCTGATACGAGACCTTGATCTTGAAGGTGATTTCTTCAATGTGTTACTTGATTCGTACAACGACAATGAGAATATGCTTGGTTTTTTTACCACCCCAACGGGTCAACGATTGGATGCAGAGGTAAGTAATGATGCGGAAGGGCCAAACTTTTGGAACCAGAGCTGGAACGCCTTTTGGGACACGGCCGTTAAACGAACATCTGAAGGCTGGTTTGCCGAAATGCGTATTCCTTTTTCAAGTCTGCGATTCGAAGACAACAACGGTGACGTGGTGATGGGAATGATCGTTCAGCGACGAATTGGCAGAAAAAATGAACGAATGATCTTTCCTGCTATTCCCCCTAAATGGAATTTTGCAAGAAACAAGCCCTCCAAAGCGCAGAAAATATTATTGCGTGGAGTGCATAGTAAAAAATCCATTTACCTCTCTCCTTTCCTCGTTTCTTCCAGAAGAAAAAGGGACCCAGAAAGTGACAAAAAAGAAACAACATTTGATCAACAGGCTGGTTTGGATGCAAAATTTAGTCTTTCAAGTAATTTGACTTTGGATGCTACCATCAATACAGATTTTGCTCAGGTTGAAGCCGATCTCACGCAGGTTAACCTGACCCGATTTTCACTTTTCTTCCCTGAAAAACGACAATTCTTTCAAGAAAGAGCCGGGATCTTTGCATTCGAAACAGGAGGGAATACACGTCTTTTCCACAGCCGAAGAATTGGATTAACTGACAACGGTGATCCCATCAAAATCATCGGTGGCGCACGGTTAATAGGAAGAATCAGGAATACTGATATTGGTTTGTTATCGATGCAAACCGCTAATGATGGAATTTTTCCCACAGAAAATTTTGGCATCTTACGTCTAAGAAACCGGGTGCTTAATAAATATTCATACGTTGGCAGCATGTTTACCACCCGCATTGATGGAGATGGTAACAGCAACCTGAATTACGGTGTGGACGGTATTCTTAGAATTGTCGGATCTGATTATTTGTCCTTTAAATGGGCGCACACACTCAGTGACTCATTTACTCCTGCCACTAGCTTTTCCGTTCTTGACGAAACACTTATCAATGTGAATTGGGAGAACCGATCGCTCGATGGATTTGGATATAAGACAGAGTATTCGCGGGTGGGTCAAAGTTACAATCCTGCTGTAGGATTTATCTTCCGAAACAATATCAGTGTATTTGATCAAACCCTTCGGTATGGGAAGTTGCTACAGAATCATAACCTCATACTTAGGCATACACCCTACGCTTCTGGAAATACCGTTTTTCTAAATGATCGGAAAGAATTATGGGAATGGTCGCTTGCAGCTGGTTGGCGTATCGATTTTTTGAGCAGAGCTGCTCTCACCCTGGAATACGCACATCAGTTAAATCGGCTATTCGAGGATTTTCACTTCCTGGAGCGGGTCATCATACCGGTTGGTGAGTACTCGTACGACAGAGGACGACTTTCTTACGTCACTTCATTGGGTCGAAGATTTCGATCCACTGTTGATTTTGAAACAGGTACCTTCTTTAATGGTTATCGTACATCAGTTAAAATCAATCCCGCATGGAATGTTTCTAAGCATCTTTCTTTTGGTATGCGATTGGAGGTAAACAAGGTGAATTTCAATGAAAATGAATCCATTAAGGCAAACATCGTCTCGGTAAACCTGACGTCCGCATTTGATATTCACTTTTCAGTAGCATCCTTTGTACAATACAATTCTTTGGAGGATCGGATGGCTACAAATATTCGCCTACGTTACAATTTCAGAGAAGGACACGATGCGTTCCTGGTTTATAATAATCAAACTTTTTATAGTGACAGTGACACAGAAACGCTGATAGAGAACTCCAACTCAATCACCCTGAAATACATTTATACCTTTGTGAGGTAGCTGCGGCCATTGGTTTTAATCATCTAAAAAGCCCAATGGCCAACAACATCAATGGTTATTATTACTCAATTAATGGCTATGGACTTCTGAAGTTTTTTCATCCTTTCATTGTACACACTTTCATCAAATCCATCTGGAGCAAAGTTTTTCGCATTTTTCAAGTGTTCCTTTGCCTTTTTGAAATCACCCTTCATTGAATATGCAGTTGCCAGACCATTGTAGGCGGTCCATTCAACATTTTCAAAGTTTTCAAGCATGTAGTTGTAGTTTCTAACAGCAAAATCAGGTAGATCGAGTGATATGGTCTGATTTCCATAGAAGGTCAAAATTCCTTGTCTTGGCTGGAATGTATAGGCGGAATCGAGTGCTTCATTAGATGCTTCGTCGTTCCCGTTAAGTTTCAGAATATTCGCATAGGAGGTAAACTGGGCAAACCCTGCTCCTGGAAAAGTGGTCAACCATTGTGCCCATGACTCTGCTTTATCAAGCAGTAGTTTATTATTCATTAGATATACCATGGCCCCAAATCGCCATGACCGTGTCATGCTCTGGGGACTATAACTCTCTTCAACTAACTTCTGAGTCACAAGCTCTGAAGTATTCACCTTAATGGAAAACGGAATTTTCTTATTTTCCCATGCTAAAGAAACGGTAGCAGATGATTGATTCACCTCACTAAATTCAAATACCATCTGCTCCTGGAAGGTTGCATCCTCCATGTTTACCTTAAAACGCACAACATCATTTTCCTTATAGTAAACAAAACTACCGTTTTGATTATAAGGTGAGGAAAGAATAATATCTGCAGTCCCATCTTCAAACGGCGCAATAAATAGGGCGTACTTACCTTTAGCAATTGCCTGGTTTTCTACTTCAACATCATCAGAAAATTCAAGAGTGGAGGACCCATTGGCACCTGCGCGCCAGGGAGCCTCTCGATCCACCAATTGTAAATTATCAGGAGATATTTTTGGGCCTGTATAGCCATACGGCACGACTTTTCCCCAAATTTCACGACCATTAACGGAAGGTCGATGATAAGTGATGGTTACATCGGTTATTCCAATTCGCTGTGTCACCTCAGCGTATGGACTATTCAATGGTAGCGTTTGAGAATACGTACTATATGCCATCGCAGCGGTGAATAGTACTAAAAGAAGTTTTCGATTAATCATTTCTAGAGAATTTAGTTTGTTGTTGATAATCAAATACTAACCTCTTGAGCGATCGGCGTTACAGTTGATCAGATGTTACTATAATGAATCTATAAATTCTGAAGGGGATGATTTCGTGTGCCTCTTAAAAGCTCGGTAAAAACTTACTTTATTGTTGAATCCAACATCGATGGCAAGTCGACTCATCGTTAATCCACTGTCATTCTCTTTGATATGATCGACAGCTTCATTTACCCGACACTGGTTCAGGTATTCTCTGAAAGTCAATCCCAGCTCTTGATTGATTACCTGGGACACTTTGTGTCTGGAAATATACAACTCATCAGAAAGCTGCTGTATCGAGTAGTCTGGACGTAGATAAGCTCTTTCATTCTCGACCTTTTCTTTTATTTCACTTAGAAGTGATTTAGCCATCTCGTTATTAAGGGAAGAACTTTCGTACTTGGTTAAAGACTTCATCAAACGAACGTTTGAAAAGGTCTGGGGATCAATAAGAGCTTTGTAGGCGATGAAGTGAATAATGAAGGAAAGAAGAATAAATACACCATCGTACAAGCTAAAAGGCAGGTAGATTGCCAATGACTCATTAAAGAAAAGACCAATACTAAATAAAGCAAAATACACCATCAAGATCACGTTGATTTGCAATAGCCATTTTGATCGGGTCTGAATTCGATTTGCAATTTTATTGAGAATATTTTGGTTCGACAGGTAGAATAATGACCCCAACAATATGATCAGGGAATAAACTGGAAATGAGTACGGATTCACCAGATACACAAAATAATTCAATCCAAAATCGGCCATTGTATTAAATGGACACTCACCATTTTCAATGCTCATATTGGCGTTATAAAAAGGAATGAACAAAGCATAAATCAGGAAAGCTGGAGATAGAATTAATAAGATCTGTTTTCTCCCTAGCTTATTATCTCCCTGCATAAGAAAATAAATCACAAATAAGGGAGCGATTGAAAAAAGTGATGGGTATGCAAGTAGCATTAACTTTTGATGCTCAACGAAAAAGTCCGTTTTTACACCAAAATGTTCCAGCAAATAAGCAGACAAACCTACCAACATCAATCCAAAGTACCTGTTGGCTTTTATTTCGTTCCTGTAACTGGAAATGATAAGTGTTATACCAAGGAATATCCCATGTAATGCCCCAAATAATATCAATATCGATGTAACACTCATATTGCTGCTTGTTTAACGCGGAGAAATCTAAAATTGTTAAAGCTATCAGCATATGTAAATGGCTGAATGTCAAAGAAATTGGATTTGAAAGTTGCTAGCAGCTAATTGAAACTACATGAAATTGAAATTCGCAAATTTCTAATCAAGTATTAGCTCCTGCTGATATGCTATCTCATACGTAAGTTTCGCTACCTGCCCTAACATATGGCTCACTCCACAATACCGTTCCTGGGATAGTCTCACCGCTTTTTCGATCTTCTCTGTGTCCAGTTCTTTTCCACTAAAATGATAGACCAGGTGAATCTTTTCGTAATGCTTGGGGTGTTCTTCTGTCAGTTTTCCTGTAGCCTCAATGGTGAAATCATCTACTTCAACTCGCATCTTTTTCAGCAATGAGGCAATATCCATCCCGGTGCATCCAGATAATGAGGACAGTAGCATTGGCTTGGGTGTAGGCCCCTTATTCGTTCCGCCAACCTGAGGATTGGCATCCATGGTGATTGTATGACCATCAACAACAGAATCAAAGCTCATTTGTCCGGTCCATTTAGTTTCTACTTTGTGATCCATGACTTTCCATTTATCTGCAAGGCTAAGAGGTTTCTTCCAGCAGAAACATGAACCCTGTCATGATTACCAATGAGTATTGTCACAGAGTATGAATGAATGAGTGAATGTAGATCGTATCGTTTAATTCCAGTTTCTTCAAACCAGGAAATTTTAGCTTGAGACGTAATCAATTGTCAATTCAAATTCTTAGTTGTGTTTAACCTCCTATCAAGCTAAACCCACCATCAACTAACACCTGCTTATCCTTCAGAAGATCTAAGTCTAATATTTCTACCCAGCCTTTGGCATTCTTTCCTGTTCGGACTTTAATGCGCTCGAAATAGATGTTTTCTTCGTTCTCTCCCGTCTTGACCAGAACATACATTTCGCCATCCAATTCAACTGTCGCTTCTTCCGGAAGGCATAAACCTGTACTCTTATCCGTTTCAATCTCAGCCTCAACAAACATCCCGGGAATAAATTTATCCTCGTCTTCTTCACCAATATGCCCATGAACATTGATAGTTCTGTCATTTCCATCAACCGATTTTCCCACCAAATATACCGCCCCGGTAAATCGCTGACCATCGGATTCAGGTACGGTAAAATTGATAACCTGCCCCTCTTCTATCATCAGCGCATCTTTTTCAAACACCTGCAATTCCAGGTGTATATGCTCCACATTGGTAATCTCTACAGCAACATCCGATGCATTTACAAACGCACCCTTTGTGGGGTTCACCTTGGTAATTGATCCTGAAAGTGTGGAGTAAACAGGCATTGTGTTCCTGATTTTTCCATTCTCAAGATTTTTGATGGATACATTGATCAATTTTAATTGTTCGGTTAGTCCGGTATGTCGCGCGAGCATCACCTTGTATTCAGATTCTGCTTTTTTCAGATTCTTTTGGGATGTGATATTCTCTTTCGCAAGCGTTTGCTGTCGTTCGTAATCGATCTTCAAATATTCTAATTGCTCTTTTACCTCCATATATTCCTGCTGCATCTCAATGAATTCAGGGTTTTGTAGCGTGAACAACAGGTCCCCCTTCTTCACTTTTTGTCCTGGTAAAATATCAATATCCTTTACAAAACCACCGTGATACGGACTAATCGATGCTTTATTTCCGGGAGGCACATCAATGTATCCCCTGGTGGAAATGGAGGTAGGAACCGGTTGTTCAGACAACATCCCTAATTTCATGTTTGCAGAGTTGAACTGGGATTTCGGAACTTCAATAAGGTTCTCCTTTGCAATACCCGACTCACCAGCCTGAGCTGTTTCTTTGTTACCACAGGAAAATAGAATTATGGCAATTAACAAGGTGATGTATGTATTTGATTTATAAATATTCATGTCTCTTTTCTTAATTGGTGAAATAATTGATGTCCAGGACGATCTCGTTGTAGGCCTTTTTGTCTTTCAGGTAGTTGATCTCAATCCTGATGGCCTGATCCATTGACTGGACATATTGGAAAAAATCGATTTCTCCACTTTGGAAACTCCTGGTAGCCGTTTGAAGTAGAGCGGACGCCAGTTGCTGACCGGTCTGATCATAGGTCTGCAGTGATTCTTCCTTTTTATTTAGCCGGATTAAAAGTTGTTGAAACCTTGAATTCAGAGAGGTTCGAAAGTTCTGAGCCTCGTATTGCAATCGCTCTTTTTCCAACCTGCCTGCCAGTATTCTGGATTTGGTGCCTCCAAAAAGGATAGGAATACCAAGGCCAATCTGAAAGCCTTGATAAGTTTCTGAACTGACAGCATTGTTGGTTCCCAGAAAATATTCAAGCTGTACATCCGGAAGCAGCCGCTTTTTTTCAAGCTTATATGCCTGATCAACCGAAGTAAGCGCTTCACGATAGAACATCAACGAAGGATGATTTGCAGTATCCAGTGGCACCACACTTAATTTATCAAAAGGTTGATCAGGAACCTGATAGCTTTCCTCTGATTGTAGAAGTGCATTAAGCTCAAGATGAGCAGCCTCAAGATCCCGCTCCGATTGTCGAAGAAATAAACCTATTTCATTTTGTCTGCTTTGTGCATTGAGTTTTTCAAGGTTATTCGTCTCTCCCAATTCAAATCTTCGGGAAGCAGCTCTTGCAAGATTACGATAAATGCTATCCAGTAACTGGTAGTTTTGGTTTACACTTCTTTGGTACAGAATCCGATCGTATGCTTTTGAGACCAGCTTGACCAACTGCTGTTCTTGTAAAGCATATTGGTTCTGTTGCATCCTGCTTTTACTTTCCAATAATTTCTTCTGTGCTCCGTAAATGGTCGGAAATTCAAAATTCTGCTGAATACCCCACACCTTGAGAGGCGCATTGTTTGGTGCGATGTTATTCTCGTCATAATTGTAATACAAAGTGCTTCTCTCAAAATTGTAGGCTGTCCCTACCATGGCGTTGCTCTTTTCGACAGCAAGGGAAGAGGATTTCAGCAATGCGTTATTCTCTTTAGCTACTTGAATCGCCTCTGGCAACGATAACTCCTTGGTCTGTGCACTTAATAAACCCGGAATCAAGATGAGTCCCAAAATGAGTGTTTTAGTGCTCAGTTTAAAAGAGATATCTTTCTGATCAAAAATTGAATACAGGACCGGCAGAACTATCAATGTCAGTAATGTGGCGGTAATCAATCCACCAATTACAACCGTGGCGAGTGGTCTTTGTACCTCTGCTCCAGCTGAGGTTGAGATGGCCATCGGTAAGAATCCCAACGCTGCTGCCGATGCAGTTAATAGCACAGGCCTAAGGCGTTGTTTCGTGCCAAGTATCACACGTTCTTTAATGTCAGCCAGACCTCCTCTTTTCAATTCTTTGAAATGCTCAATTAAGACAATCCCATTTAATACAGCAATACCGAAAAGAGCGATAAAACCCACTCCTGCTGATATACTAAAAGGAAGATCCCTGACCCAGAGCAATAAAACTCCGCCAACGGCAGCAAGCGGAATGGCACTGAACACCATGAGCGCCTCTTTCGTTGATTTTAGCGCAAAGTAAAGCAGTATAAAAATCAGGAACAGTGAGATTGGTACTGCTACTGCTAATCGATTTCTGGCATTTTGGAGGTTCTCAAATTGACCACCATAATCTATTAGATAGCCGGGTGGTAACGTTATGTTTTCCTCAATCAAAGCCTGTACATCGTCAACAACAGATTGTAAATCTCTGCCACGGACATTTACTCCTACCACTATCCGTCGTTTTGTATCATCCCTGGAGATCTGCGCCGGTCCTTTGGTATAGATGATCTCAGCAAGCGCATTCATCGGTACTTTTCCACCATCAGGAAGAGGAACAAACGTGTCTTTCAGGTTACCGATATCTTTTCTGAAATCTTGAGAAAACCGAACAACCAGGTCGAATTTCCGCTCACCTTCAAAGATGTTTCCAGCTACTTTCCCTGCAAAGCCCATCGAAATCACCTGGTTGACATCTTCAATATTGAGCTCGTATTTTGCAATCATGGAACGTTTGTATCGAACTTGCATCTGTGGCAGTCCTTCTACTTTTTCAACCGAAACATCAGATGCACCCTCCACTCCCTCTATTAACCTTTCTATTTCTTCCGCTTTATTAGCGAGCACCTCCAGGTCTTCGCCGAAAATCTTGATGGCCAGGTCTGCACGAACTCCGGTAATCAATTCATTGAACCGCATTTCAATTGGCTGAGTGAACTCGTAATCAGCACCTGGAATTTCTGCCAATAGGGCACCTTTGATCTCATCTGCAAGCTCATCCTTTGAGTATCCGGACTCCCAATTATGGATATCAAAGAGTGTAATTATTACATCCGTCTCCTCCATGGACATGGGGTCCGTTGGTACTTCAGCGGCACCTATCCTGGTAACTACCTGCTTCACCTCAGGAAACTGACCGACCACATTTTCAATTTTTGTGATCGTCTCTACAGTTTTTGACAGTGAAGTGCCTGTTTTAAGAACCGGCTGGATAACAAAATCGCCTTCATC
This sequence comes from Cyclobacteriaceae bacterium, assembly GCA_028278585.1. GTDB lineage: Bacteria > Bacteroidota > Bacteroidia > Cytophagales > Cyclobacteriaceae > Ekhidna. The sequence goes on from JANQEC010000086.1 coordinate 11,619, forward strand.
CAGGGTTGGCATAAATTCGCCCCCCATTTTTGAGAATAAATAGCCTACTGAAAATAGGAGTGCCAATGATGAACTTAGTACCATTTTCCGATGCTCCAACGCCCATTGAATGGTGGGCTCATAGATTCTCTCAAAACGAGACATTAACCGTTTGGAAATAGTTGGCTTATCTGACTTAGATGGTCGTATGAAATAACTTGAAACAACCGGCACATAGGTAAAACAAAAGATCATCGCCCCAATTAAGGCAAAGCAAAAGGTCAGGGCCATCGGCTGAAACATCTTTCCCTCTACACCGGTGAGGGATAAAATCGGGATGAAAACGATAACTATGATCAACTGTCCAAACACAGCCGAACGCATCATCCTGGTAGTTCCTTCAAAGGTGATCCGGTTTACAATCGTTTGCTTTTCCTCTCCGGGGGCATTTATAAACTCTGACTTTTTTGATGTGATTTGAAAAGCTACAAACTCCACAATGATCACCGCACCATCAATAATAATCCCGAAATCGATGGCTCCAAGGCTCATCAGGTTGGCGTCTATGCCGAATGCATACATCAGTGAGATGGCAAATAGCAAACACAGAGGGATAATAGAAGCCACGACTAACCCGGACCTTAGGTTCCCCAGCAGCAGCACCACAACAAAAATCACGATCAGGCATCCAAGAACCAGGTTTTCAGTAATTGTAAAAGTGGTCTTGGTGATAAGTGCACTTCGTTCCAAAAACGGATTAATGGAGATACCTGGAGGCAATGAACTGCTGATCTCAGCAACACGGTTTTTCACCGCTTCAATCACCAACTTGGAGTTGGCGTTCTTGAGCATCATCACCTGTCCGAGTACCTTTTCACCTTCTCCGTTTGCGGTAACTGCTCCAAACCTGTTGGCATACCCAAATCCTACATCTGCAAGGTCTTTTACATAGATAGGGATCCCGTTTCTAGTTCCGATAACAATATTTTCAATATCCTTTACTGAACCAACCAGACCCTCACCACGGATAAAATAGCTCTGACTGCCTTTCTCAATGTATCCACCGCCCGTAACGTTGTTGTTTTTTTCCAATGCATCAAAAACGTCCACAGGAGACAATCCAATGGCATTTAATTTTTCCGGATTGAGCGTCACCTCGTATTGTTTAAGGAAACCTCCCCATGTGTTGACTTCCACAACGCCTGGTATTCCGGAAAGCTGTCGCTTGACAATCCAATCCTGGATGGTTCGCAGGTCCATTGCTGAATACCGGGATTTATATTCCGGGGCAACATCTAACACGTATTGGTAAATTTCACCAAGACCTGTAGTGATCGGTCCCATTTGTGGAGTCCCGAATCCTTTTGGTATCTGCTCAGAGGCACTCTTGATTTTTTCGGCAATGAGTTGGCGTGGAAGATAGGTTCCCATGTCATCATCGAAGACGATGGTAACGACTGAGAGACCAAATTTGGAGACTGAACGAATCTCATTAACACCCGGTAAATTGGCCATTTCCAATTCGACCGGATAGGTTATAAACTGCTCTACATCCTGTGTAGAAAGATTCCTGGAGGTCGTGATCACCTGAACCTGGTTGTTCGTGATATCAGGAACTGCTCCAATTGGAATTTTTGTGAGCGCATACAAACCGAATGCGATCACGGTAAATGTAAAAAGTAAAACGATCAGCTTGTTCTTCAGGCTGAACTGAATAACATTTTCCAACATGATTTAAATTTTTAGAAGAACTGAAACAAAACCTGCTGAGTACAGCAGTGAAGTTTTGCTTAAGCTGGTGGACCTCTAAAACTTAAACCCTTGTGACGGAAGCGTGTTTGAAAATTGGATAAGTAAGTCGTTTTAGATTTGGGAGATTCTTCCAGCACGACCACTTCGAATTCAATGGCAACTTCCGATGACTCTACAAAGAACTGAGCCTGGTATTGTTGCGTGTTTTTATAGTCCTCCAGGTAATTACTGCCTGAATTAAGATGAAAAGCTAGACGGATAAAATCAAGAATTGTAGCAGCTCCCTCATGTGCTTCAACATGTTCTGCTTCTGTCAGTTCCTCTTCCGATAGTTCTTCATGATGGCTATGCGGCAGGAAAGCATGAAGTAACAGGATTGCTACTGCTATAAACATTAATATTTTTCCTGCCAACTTCATATTGCAAATTTAGTAAGATCACTAAAATCAACTTATATACTTAAAAAGTGCAATTAAGGTTCCATTTCTAATCAATTAAAAATTTAGGAATTACAAATTAGGAAATCAAGCAATTCAAAATTCGAAATTGACAATTCTTAATTACTAACAATTCTTGCGGATTGGATGATATTCTCCATTTGGATATCGTCTAAATGAAAGTCAATCTCAGTGAATGTTCCATCTCCGGTCAATTCCATTGTATGCTCTGAAAAAGTGAAATCTGGCTGATCATAAAGGATTAGCTTGTACCCTTCTGGCAAACAATACCTGATTGAAGTGATACTTCCGCCTCCCAAATTTGTTTTGCTAAAATCTGCCACTGAAGTGCTTAACTCACCATTAAGAAAATAACTCTCTCCTTTGAAGCTTCTGTTTTTAAAAAAGCTTACCCAGTTGCTTTTCTCGCATCTGTCCCAGCAAATGGAGGAAATCCTGTCATTGTTTTCTACTTTTTCAATCTGCTGCAGGTTTCCCCCGGACCATTTCATTTCCTTCATTTTTCCACCATAATTGATCTCATCAAAGGTGAGGTAAGTATCTTCCGGTTGCGTATTGGATATAATGCTTGTGATTACATTATCAAAATTGTAAAGGTCAAGGTTATGATACTTTTGGATAGGATCATCTCTTCGATATAATTCACCGTAAGATTGCAAACGCACATCATTTCGTGAAATCATCATTACCCATCTGTTTTCAGCATTACCAACAGGAAGTCTTGGCTCAAATCTCAATCGCCCCCAAATGACACCAATCCTGTTGCCCCTCAATTTCAATTCATTGTCCTTTTTTACGTCCTTATGTCTAAACCAAGTTCCCCGATAGTAGGGACGTTTAACCGAGGCTCCGTCTGGTGAGTTGAAAAGGTTTGATCTTCTGCCACCCCATCGACCTGCGAACTGCACCCATTTCATCTTTTTGGTAGCCATAAACCGGTTCGGTAATAATTGAACCCTCTCAAACGAATTGAAAGCCACTCCACGTTTGGTCCGATCTGCTGGAAGCGGAACGATGAATTTCCAACGCCTTCTCACCTTTTCGTTTGGGTAGGAAGCATGCATCGCCTTCGAAATAAATACCAAGGGATGACTGTAAACTTCATCCGGATAGGCTGCAGCGGTTACCTGCTCATTTCCTATAGAGTCAGCGAAAATGATCTGTTCAGGTAAATAAGTGCCACTTCTCCCATGACTCATGTAGGTGGCATAAACAAATGTTCCAGTTGAATCAACCGTTACCGAAATTCCTTCCCAATCTCCTTCATGAAAACCGATGCTTCCATTGTTGGGGAAAAACAGCCAATACTGCAGTTGATAGCCCATAAAGGTTTCCTCATCGTACAGTTTCCCATAGTTGCTATAAACCAAAAGATTTGCATCCATTGATTCAGGATCAAAGCCCTCAAAAACTTCATCTCTATATTGCTCTGCAACCTCAACATAATACTCTCCTCGTGTGCGCGATTTTCTAAAGGACGGTTGATGTTTACCAATTTCATCCATGGTTAGCTTTCCGCTAGCCCCATGAATTTGAGTACCAAGGTTAGAACCGTCAACTTCACCAACTGCAAGTACTTCCTTTGTGTTTTTTTTCGAATATCGATATCTCAATGAAGCGTGCTCCAGGAAATAGTCAACCGTTGAGGGAAGAAATTTTTCATTGGGGTGAAAAATGAATTTTGGTGCGTACGTATTGAGTAGATCGCAAATAAATGGTTCCTCCGCACATGGTTGGTCGGAATGCACATCTACGTTTTTGAACTCACCAATTGGATAAGTGATTACCCTTTGCGAAAAACTAAGTTCAACGCCGAACAGGATAAACGTAAGAATGAACCAATGACGATTGTATAGTCTCATAGAGGGTGAATATTCGGCAATGCGATCTTACAAACATCATGCAGAAAGTTGAATTTGTATGCATAAGCAAGCTGGCATTCTTGTTTTAACTTTCCGTTGGTAAACTGTTTAGCTGATGAAAGTATTGTTGCTTGGCGCGACCGGAAGAACTGGTAAATTGATTTTGGACGAAGCTCTCAAAAGAGGTTTTGAGTTGAACTGTCTCGTACGATATCCTGATAAGATCAAAAAAGGTGATGATCGAATCCACCTTTTCCAAGGTTTAACTACAGATTCCCATGCGCTTGATGAGGCAATGGAAGGATGTGAATCGGTAATAAATGCGCTGAATGTTTCAAGGACTTCAGATTTTCCCTGGGCAAGGCTAAGAACACCTAAAACATTTCTGTCGAACACGATGAAAAGCCTCATTCCATTGGCTCACAAGCATGGCGCAAATAGAGTAGTTATCTGCTCCGCCTGGGGGGTTGGAGAATCAAGGGAAGAAACCCCAGGTTGGTTCAATTGGTTTATCGATCACAGCAACATTGGTGCTGCATATGAAGATCATGATAGACAGGAGAACTTGTTAAAAGCATCGGATTTGGCGTGGACGATCGTTCGTCCAAGTGGATTAACGAATTCAAAAAAAGAGCAAAAAATCATTGAGAGCTTCGCTAACAAGCCTAAGCCAAAAATGACGATTAGCAGAGGTAGTGTTGCAAAGTATATGGTTGAAGCATTAATGAACGATACGCTCATTGGTAAAGTACCTGTGATTTCTGCCTAAACATTTACTAACTTCAGCAGCAAAACCAAAGGAAATGTTGTTGCGAAATGTAATTCTCACTTTGTTGATAATTGTTGCGATTCTTCCAACGAAGAGTCAGCGCACAGTTCACAATTTTAACATTCGCACGATAACCGCAGGCATTACGTTATCAGACCTCAATGATACCACTTCAGTACTTGAAGCTGTAGAATTTCTAAAAAGTGCCAGAGAGATTTATTCAGGTGCCGGTTACACGGTCCAGACTATCCGAATTTCAACCCAACACTTGCATCAGTATTTGAATGGAAAAACCTTCGTAGAGGCTATTCCCTACCTAAAGAAGTTTGATGAGATAGCCAAAAAAGACGACATCATGTTCTCTGTTGGAAATTTGCTACCGCTAAATACCTACAATCCGGACATTGCTGATTGGGTAGTACAATTGATCAAAGAGACAGACAATTTGAGCTTTAGCTTATCCATCTCTTCACCTGAACTGGGCATTCACAATCAATCAATCAGGGCAGCAGCAAAAATCGCCATGGCTGTTTCAAAAAATAGCAAAGGCGGAGAAGGAAACTTTCGATTCACAGCTTCTGCCAATTGTCCCCCGGGGAGTCCTTTTTTCCCAGCCGCATTTCATCAAGGACCAAAAAGCTTTGCATTAGGAACGGAATCTCCGAATATCTTGAGAGAAGTTTTCCAAAAATCTGATTGGAACACCGCTACCGGAAACCTCAAGAAGCAACTGGAACAAAAATTTCAGCCTCTGGAAAAATTGGCAATTGATTTATCTGAAAGTTCCGGATGGCAATACGATGGAATAGACACCTCACCTGCTCCAGGACTAGATGCAAGCATTGGTGGAGCTATCGAAGAACTAACAGGACAGCCCTTTGGCGGAGCTTCTACTTTAAGTGCTTGTGCCTTGATAACCGGAGTAATCAAAAATCTGGACTTGAAAACCTGCGGCTATTCAGGGTTGATGTTGCCTGTAATCGAAGACAAAGTACTCGCGAAACGTGCTGAGGAAAAACGCTTCACCGTACAGGAGTTGTTATTGTTTTCTTCTGTATCAGGGACGGGTTTGGATGTGGTTCCAATTCCTGGAAACACTTCGCAAGAAATGTTGGAGCGGATTTACACGGATGTAGCCTCTCTTTCATTAAAATACACTGGCAAGGCACTTTCTGCTCGCCTATTCCTGATCCCCGGTAAAAATGCCGGAGATAGAGTAGAATTTGAGAATCCATTTCTAACATCTTCTACCGTAATGGATATTGAATGATTTCTCTACCTAACTTTAACGCCTGATCACGTTTAATACTCATGCTCAATAGCAAATCAGGAATCAATGCATTGGCTCTAGGTAAGCTGGAAAGGCAATATTTTGGGGCATCCTTTCTTGTACTGGCTATTCTGGCTATCATCGTTTCTACCCAGAAATATGTGAAGCATGCCTCTACAACAGAGTACTATTCAATACCGCTTAGTTTGCTTTATAATTTTATCGTATTCTCTACCTATGCACTTTTCGCGCCTATCATTATCAAAGTTGTAAATCGATTTCCGCTTCGGAAAAAATTCAAAGTCACAAATTTCATGCTTCACCTGGGACTTAGTGTAGTCCTGGGACTTGTGCATATGCTGCTCTGTAACCTGATTCTCTATGGAATTGATCTTTCCACAAGCCCAATTTTTCCAAGGTTTATCGCCAAATACCTAACAGGTGTCATTCATATTCACTTGCTTGCTTACTGGGTTATACTCGGTTTCATCTCATTTCGAAAAAAAGATCAAGCGGAGAATAACAATGGAAAACTTGACCAGTTTGTTATTAAAGAAAATAAGTACACCAGCTTTCTGGCATTGGAAAAAGTTCATTGGATTGAGGCCATAGATCATTACCAAAAACTTCATACAGGTGATGGTTTTTACATCTATAAGGATTCCATGAGCAATCTTGTGCGGCGACTGCCCCCAGATAAATTCAAGCGAATTCATCGGTCTTTTATCGTTAACCTTGGTCAGATTGAAGGACTTAAGAAAACAGACAAACAATTGCTGGTCAGACTTCAGTGTGGTCAAGAATTACTGGTTGGAAAATCCTTTCGTACAGAAATGAGAAGCTTGTTTTCGTGATCTCTTCACGAATAAAAATTTAGCTTTTGCGAATAGAAGTTCGCTGTGCTATCTCAGAATCTCAAGGTCTTCGTTATTTGTCTTCATGTTTAGATTAATAACGCTTATTTCGGTGGTCGCTTTCCTCTGCAAATGTGCTCCACCAAAGAAAACAGAGTACTTAGACGAGTTGGAATCTATCCATCAGTGGTTAAACAATCAAAAGGTAACCATTGAAGGTTCCCAAACCTGGCCAAATGCAACTGACCAACCTGAACACGTCTCACTCTCCCATTCGGATGGAGTAGCTGGCAAACTTATTTTCTATTTGCAGTTGTACAGAGAAACTAACAATGATTCCTATCTTCAAGAAGCTACAAATGCAGCGGATTACATTCTGGCCAACCTACCACAGAAAACCGATTCACTTCATAAGGTATTTTGGGGCTTCAGTCCGTATGGCAATGTCTGTGGGTCTGCATTTGCTTTAGTAGAAACATACAAAGCCACAGCTGATGAAAAATACAAGAGTGGGGCAACTCACGTCATTGATGTTATTCAACATTTTGCATTAAACAAAGAGGATACGATTTCCTGGGGGTTAGGAAACGATGTGTTGGGAGGGCTTGCTGGAACTGCACTTTTTTTACTATATGCTGGTGAAAACCTGGAGCGTCCTGATTTGATTGAAATGGCAGAAAAAGCAGGTAAAACACTGCTTTCAAGAGCTACAAAAGAAGCAGGATTAAGCTGGAAGCGAGGACAAAATGGCCGGTTTGAGTTACCCAATTTCTCGCATGGTGCTGCTGGAATTGGATATTTTTTCGCTCGCTTATATGAAACGACCGATAGTGAATCCTATCTTGAGGCTGCTCTCACTACAAACACCTATCTTGAATCCATTGCTAAAACGGAGGATGGGGTCTTCCTCATTCCTTATGGTTTCCCCGATCCTGGATGGAGCAGACCCTATGATGTAGGTTGGGCTCATGGACCTGCTGGTGTTGCCCGATTCTACTATCAGTTATTCAAGGTGACAGGAGATGAAAAATGGAAAGAACGGGAGCAAGCATGCCTCAAAGGAATTATGTCAAGTGGAATTCCAGCTCTACCTTCTTCTACCGATTTCGGAGAAGACGAATTTTACCTGGATAATCGCTTTGGTATTGGTTCCGTTGCCAGTTTCCTTCTGGATATCGAAGGCAAAAACGGAGAAGATGAAGTGTTTCAAAACGAATTGATTGCTAAAGTGATGTCAGAAAGTGTAATGGAGGGCAACCAACGATATTGGCCTCAGGTAAGATATTCCTTTATGGCAAACGCCGGTGATTCGACAGCTTTCACAGGACTGTTTTACGGAGCTGCAGGATACGGAATGCTGCTCTTAAAAGCCCAGGCCAAAATGAATGGCACAGATTTCATTCGGTTTGTAGATGATCCTTACTGATTAGGTTAAAAAATAGGGACGTTCCTATTTAAAGAGACGTATGAGTCGTTAATATTTTTTAGCTTAGGCCAAAATACAGACTCATGAAAAAGGTGTTTCAATTTTCATTTCTTTTGCTCGTTTCAACTTCTTTTTCGCAAAAGCTAGATCAGACTAAACTGGAAGCATTATCTGCTTCTTATGCAAAATCATCTTTTCCCATTCTCCAGGAAATTTTGAGCATTCCAAACGATGCATTTTATCCCAAGGAGATTGAAAAAAATGTGCGATGGTGTGAAAGTAATTTTCAGGAAAGAAACTTCACCACGACAAGAATTGAAACCAGTACCGTTCCACTTCTATTGGCAGAAAGACCTGGTAAGAGAGCCAAGAAAACCGTTTTGGTGTACCTCCAAATTGACGGACAACCAGTGGACACCTCGAGGTGGAATCAGGAAAGCCCATATACGCCTGTGTTGAAAATGCAAGAGTCGAATGGCGACTGGAAGGAAATTCCCTGGGAGCGCATTCAAAATTATAAGGATGACTGGCGTGTATTTGCCAGATCTGCTTCTGATGCAAAAGGTCCGGTCGCTATGTTTTTGGCTGCTATTGATGCAATAGATGATGAGAAGATCAGTCCAAATTTCAACCTTAAAGTGATCATGGATTTCGAAGAAGAGTTAGGGTCTCCTCGATTGCCAGATGCTGTCACAAAAAACTCAGAGCTTCTAAAATCCGACATGTTGATCATTTTCGATGGTCCACGTCATATCACCAACAAACCGACGCTTACTTTTGGAGCACGAGGTATAGCAACCATTCAGCTAACCACCTACGGACCGATCGCTCCGCAGCACAGTGGGCATTTTGGAAATTTTGCGCCCAACCCGGCGCTTAGGTTATCCAAATTATTAGCCTCAATGAAAGACGATGATGGAAGAGTGATCATTCCCGGGTTCTATGACGGCATTTCAATTGATCCGGAAACCGAAAAAATACTCAAAGCAGTACCAGATAATACGGCTCAAATCATGGATCGTCTGCAATTGGGCAGTATCGACAAAGTAGGCAGCTACTACCAGGAATCCATCCAATACCCATCGCTAAATATCCGTGGCATGCAGTCCGGCTGGATCGATGAAAAAGTCAGAACTATCGTTCCGGGATGGGCCCGGGCTGAGATCGATGTTCGATTGGTCCTTGAATCTGATCCTGAGCGTCTAATCTCACTTATTCGTAACCATGTAAAAGATCAGGGATTTTATGTGACTGATGAAGTACCTGGCAAGGAGGAACGAATGAATAATGAGAAAGTGGCCACGTTCAACTACGAAGTGTCGTATCAATCGTTTAGAACAGATTTTGATTCTGAAGTTGGTCTGTGGTTAAGAAGAGCACTTCAAAAGTCTTTTGACGAAGAACCGATCATGATCCGGATGAGCGGAGGCTCAATACCAATTTCTCCATTTGTAACCACACTTGGAATCCCAGCTGTGACTGTACCAACGGTTAACCGAGATAACAACCAGCACAGTCCGAACGAGAATATTCGGTTAGGAAACTATCGGGAAGGAATTCAAACCATGATTGCGATCTTATCTGAGAAACTTTAAACCATCAATTCAGATCTCGATTTTATCGCTCACTGTCTCTTCATAGAAATGGTGGATGTCAAACATTTGTTGAGCTCCTAGTTTTTGACCGGTTTGTGCAGAGAAATATAAGATTGCTGCAATTATGGCAAACACAGGAATCGTCCAGAGAACCATTGAGGACATTCCCAAACTCCACCTGGTCAATCCCCACATGCCAATGAAAATGGTCAAAATGCCAAGTACTACATATCCAAAGAAGAAGATTGCCCATAAGGTTGGTTTTGGACCATACAACCCTCTGACAATCACATTTTCTTCTTCCTGCTCAAATGTAAGATCCAATTGAGGTGACCAAAAATGTTGTTCTTCAGGATGAATCTTAATGTATAAATGTCCTGCAAGGCGCGAAGAAATAAATTGATCCTTATCAGATAACGCTTGATGGATCTTTTCTTCGATTTCAGATTGGTCTCCCTTTAGCTTATGCTTAAATCGCGGGCGGATACGAAAGCTTGACATTGTTTTCCTGTTTTACCAGAAAACTAACATGATCTCTCGTGGGAACACCTGATGAATATCAGTCAAAGGCCCATTAAAAAAATTGTCATAATAGAAATAATGAAATACGTAGTTAATGTGGATGCACCCTCATAGTCTTGAGCCAGTCGTTGGCCCAAAAACAAGGCAACAACAGAAATCGCAGAAAGTTGGGCTCCCAACAACCCGGTGGCAGAAGTACCATCAACAACCAGAAAATATATCCCTAATCCACAGGTAAAACCGGAAACAGTTTCAAGAAGGGTTATTGTTGGTACCATTAAACCAACCAATTTCCGCAATGGGCTTTTTGAAAAATGTTCTCTCAGCCACTCCTGGTTCGCCTTATAATTAAAGACTTTGTCCAGTCCAGATTGTAAAAAAAGAATGGTCAAAAAAGCAAGGCAGAGAAGCTGCGAAGAATAGATTGGGGTCATGTTCATACGATTTTTTTTAAGATGAACCCCAAATTATTAAAAAACACTCAACTCAAACCAAAATCAACCACACATCAGTTTGGATAAAAAAGAAGAAGCTGGGTTCAACAATACATCGTAATTCAGTTGAGCAAAAAAAACATTAGTTCCTCATTCGGAAATGTCGACTGCCCAATACAGAGATAATAAAGCACCATTGATCAGCTCCTTCACAGACAGAACAACGAACTAATCCATGTTCCTTAAAATTTCTCTTGCATTAATGTTTCCCGGGTCCTTCTCAACAGCAATCTGATAATTTTCTTTGGCTTTTTTCAAATTACCTGCATTTGCATAGGCCTCTCCAAGGGAATCGTAAACTCCTGCATCATCAGGAAACTCATCCCTGTTTTTTTCCATAACGGCCACCGCATCTTTGGTCTCACCTGACTTCATGAGCATATATCCAACGGTGTTTAAAGCAGCAGTATTGACTTCAATCTCCGATTTGAGTTTTTCAAGTTCTGCAAAGGTTTCCTTTACACCTCCTTTCTTGTACGCAGCATATAATCTACCTGGAGGACGTTCCTCACGTCTTACCCAGTTTGAAAAATTTTCCTTTTGGATCTGCTTACCTAGCATACTAAACTCCACAGTCACCTCGTTCGCAACACCTGCAATTCCTTCTTTTACCCTACTCCATCGCTCACCTTTCACACCGTATTCGGTCCTGTCTAATGTATAAGAGCCGGTAAAGATCACCTGTTTATCACCTCGAACATCTTTCAAGATCCCGGATGAGGGATCCATCGCAATCGTTATTTCCTTTGATACTTCCTTGATTTTCAGATTACCAGTCAATTCAAATCCACTGTCGGTCTTGCGCGCTGAAGTACTCTTAAATGTGATGTTAGGATGATTTTCAGCATCAAACCATTGATCTGATTTTAGATCATTATCACGCCATTCCAAATTGGTATCAATACTTGCAACATCGACAGAAAAAGAAACAGAAGTTTTGGAAACATCATTGGGATCGTACCTAAAGGTCCCTTTAAAATCTGCAAAATTTCCTCTGACTTGAGCATATCCCATGTATTTAACCGAAAAAGAAACATACGAATGACTTCTTTCGATCGGATAAAATTCAGAGATGCTAAATGACTTTTGGCCGATAGCACCTTGTGCTACTAAAAGTACCAGGAGATAGAGTTTTCTCATTTCAAGTTTTTAGACTCAAAAAAGCCCATCTTGCCATAAGCTTCGACTATCCCGATCAGTTTTTACCTTGAAATAAAAATCAGGCTGATTCCCGGTATTTAGAAGGTGTCATACCCACATGTTTTTTGAAGGCATTGTTAAAAGAGGCTTTGTTGTTGAATCCTACTTCAAAAGCGACTTGCAAAAGTGGCTTGTCAGCTTCCTCCTTGATCTTATTTTTCGCCTCTTCTACCCGATATTGATTGATAAGCTCATAGAAATTGAGATTAAGGATCTCATTAATGGATTGTGAGAGATGATGCGTCGAGATTCCCATTTCGTTGGCCAGGTCACTAAGTCCCAATTCTCGTTGCAAGTAGAGCTTCCGACTTTCAATGAGTGCTTTCAATTTTTGGGCATATTCGGAAGATGCTGATGATCCAAGACTGGATTTCTCGTATTTTTCCAATCGCTCACTAATGGTTTTGAAAATAAGGTTAGGATATTTTATAGCGTAATAATGAAGCAAGTAAAGGGTGAAAGACATTGGAATGACATAAAAATAGTCGGCCATTCGTCTATAGTCTTGTGTTAAAAACTGATAAACAATGATACTGGAAACACATAGTATCACGAATGCAGAAGTTCGCAAGAAGATCCTATGCCATTTGATTGCCACTTCATCCAGGTTAGAATATTGCTGCCTCAGATCTCTTTCAACTTTACTTAAAAATGCACTACTAATAATCATGTATACAAATGCATGAAGAAACTGAACAAAAAATATTGAGCCATAAATGTACTGGGGAACGGTAATTGGTTTGTTGTTCCAACTATCAAAAACCGTGAGCATTCCATAGTCAACTGAACGCCAGGTCAGAAGTTCAATATTAAGAAGAGGAATGACCAACACAAAGACCACAAAGGGAATGAAATGATAGATCACCTTTGAAGGTAGTACATCTCTTCCTGAGAAATATGAATTGATGTATAGCCATAGCAACGGACCAAACAGCAGCCAAGAGCCATACCTTGTCCCGTAGATCAGGTATACACCTATATCTCCCCTACTCCTCACCATCAAAAACTCTAACTGATACCAGGCGAAGCAAAAAATAATAGCAGTAAGAAAAATCCTGGAATATTTAGAAACAGGCTGTGTCCGCCACAGCATAAAAATGACAAAAAAGCCTTGTGCAATACTCAGAAGGATGAATGCTGTAACAACGTCTAATTTCATGAGCCCGGGACCTGATGCTATAAATAAACGATGAAGCAATTACAAATCAAATAATCGATGCAACTACTTTAGATTTCAATTATAACGTCAAGCAATCCAACTCGTTTACCAGGGACTCTCACTAACGGAATACCCCTGCCATTATTTCAATCAAACACGGACCTGCAGACCGTAATTGCACTGTCTAAAAATCCAGTGTTCGCCTGCTCTGCACTTTGATGAAAGGCGTGATGAACAGTAGAAATTCCAAATCCTAAAATCAGAGACAACAGGATTATTGCAAATCTGGATTTCAGGATCTGGATTCTTTGTTTTCCAAAAGTCTCCCTAAAACTCATTAATCACCGAAACTAGGCTTCCAATCTTTTCTTACTTAGTAACATACCACTTGCTAAAATGCCACCTCCTAGAGCGATGTGCAGAAAGTTATCCAGAAAATTGATTCGGATAAATCCAAGCAACATGGCTTCTGCAGCACCACCTAACCAGATAAATCCAAGCACACCTACACCCAGGTATGTGATACCAAACACTTTCATGAAAAGGATTTGAGATGCCTCCTCTTTTAACATAAAAACAAAAAAGGCAATTGCAGTAACTATGTGTACCATATTGTGAGCAAAATTGGTCTCAAATAATGCTCCCGAACCAACTACCGGATTAGGTACGAAACCAATAATTCCGGCTGCAACGAATGCTATGGCCCAAAACAAAGATGTGTTCTTTACACTCATAACTTTAATGGTTTGATTATGAGGCAAAATTCATCCATTACATAGCCCGGCTGTTTACAAAAACTTCCGTTTTAATGGCACATTCTGACAATTGGATTACATCAATGATCTCGTGGTATTAATTTGTCCTTACACTATTCAAAAGTTTTAGTGCGGTACTTCCGAGGTTTTCAGAAATGATCTGGCTATACCGGCTACTTCCTGTAAATCCAGATTCAAAGAATTGCTTAATAACTGGTTCCCAGTCACTACTTTTTGGCATAATAATTCCAAACTGGTCGTTTTGAAGATCACCAACCGGATGTCTCTTTATGTTGTACCTTTTTTGTAAGGCCTCCAGGTAGTAGTTGAAATCAAGAATACCAATAGCCTTCTCGGCTCTTAGTTTATCCATTACATCACTCTCTGATGGGACCGTTTCAATTTTTAAATTCGGATAATACTGACTTTTTAGTTCAGAGAGCCTCTTGAAATAGGAAGATTCATTCAATGTATAGGCTGTTAGTCCATTAAAACTTGAGGCCATATCATCCAATGAAGAAAGCGTGGGTACCTCATTATTTGAAACAAGCAATAAAACATTATCCAAACAAGGCGGGCTGAAAACGTATGATTTTTTTCGTTCTTCGTTGATGCTGATATTACTTAAGCCGAAGACTCCTCCTGCCCCTTCTCTTACTTCATCGAGAAATTTGGAAAAATCTCTTCGTAACACAAATTCCCTGGAGACGGTTATCCCTTCCTTTTCACTTAGGTACTTCTCGAATTCCTCCATGATACCGACCATAAGGCCAGTCACCTTGCCATTACTCTCTTTGGCAAATCCTTGCGTGTTATCATAAACGTAATGAAAAGTGGCAGTCTTAGATTTCTTGCTTTCCGCAAATGAACTTCCGGAAAGTTGACCGAATGCAATAGAAACAAGTAGAAATGAGCAGGTAACTGCTAACAGTCTTAAGTTAGGTTTTCGCATAATTGATTGTTTGGGTTTCGCTTATGGCCAAACTAATGAACCTGTTTCAGTTATTCTTTTTGATTTCGATGAAACGCTGTTTTTTTATTATCAATTGATAATATTCTCAGCGAGATGGTGGTTCCTTCTTATTAAAAATGAACAAGAAAGATTCGGTTAGTAAACTGAGAAAAATTTTCTCTTATACCTGTTTAACAAACTGCTGATTTAATTTCCATGAGAAAGCCTGCTGTCATCTGGAAGTTCATCTCGATCATGCATCCCATAGGCCCTAATAACATTCGCTACTTTGAGACTATAGTTTTTGAAAATATAATTTCTGCCTTTCGATTGTGCGTCACGATGGCTTTCCAAATTTCTCCACTCTGCCACAGCCTCTTCATCCTTCCAATAAGAAAGTGACAGAATTTTATTAGGATCCTGCAGACTGGAAAAACGTTCAATAGAGATAAATCCGTCAATATTAGACAGGTATGGTTTGAGTTCTGAGGCAATGTCAAGGTACTCCTGCTTATTTTCGGCATTTGGAACAACCTCAAAAATCACAGCAATCATAGAAACTTAGTCTGCTATTCCGGCCTCTAAAAGTGTGATGAGTGCAGCAAGTTTAATTGCTCTTGCCCCGGCACGATTGAGCCACCATTCATCAAGGGAATGAGCTTTACCTCCTCGACCTCCTCGACCAATGGTTACGGCGGAAATTCCTCGTGAAATAGGAATATTGCTATTGGTAGAGCCAGTGGTTAACCTGGGCTTGATTCCAAACTCATCTGTGGCAGCCATGGCTCGTTGGATTAAAGGCAAATCAGGAGAAAGTCTTCCTGAAGGTCTGTCTCCGATCTTTTCCAATTCCAGTGTTACTACATCATCTACACCCGACGCATTGTAGTCAGCTACTGCTTTTTCAACTGATGCCCGGAATATGCTATCAATTACCAATAATCGGTCGGGACTTAGGGACCGCATATCTACCTCCATCCAAGATTCAAAAGGAATAGAGTTAACAGAGGTTCCACCTCCAATTCTACCTATATTAAAAGATGTTTTAGGTCCCTCGGATGTATATTTTGAGGCTGCTATCGTAAAGTACTCAATTGCTTTTCCTAACGCATGGTGTGGGTTGGCAAGCCCGAATGCGCCCCATGAATGACCGCCTCGTCCCCTGAATATTGCTCTGTATCTTTTAGAACCTAATGCACCAGTATTCACTCGTCCATCACTGCCGCCATCAATGGAGATCCAGGAATCAATTTTGAGTTCAGCATCTTCTCGAAAAAGGTGCTTCACTCCTCTTAGATCACCAAGACCTTCTTCCCCCACAGTACCAATAAATATCAAATCTGCTTTGGTCCTGATGTCTGCCGCATTTAGTGCCTTTAAGACAGTGACCACCATGCTTAATCCCCGGGTATCATCTCCTATTCCCGGGGCAACAAGGGTATCACCTTTTTTTTGCACGTTGACATCCGTTTCTGCTGGAAATACAGTATCTAAATGAGCATCCAAAACTACATTCCTGTTACCTTCGGTTCCCCTTCTCAATGCAAGGACATTCCCAATTTCATCCGTCCAAACCCTATCAGCTCCTGCCGTTTCTAACATTTCTCTGAATTTTTCAGCACGAGTTTCTTCTTGAAAAGGGGGAGCAGGGGTTTCAGTCAGCGTAATGAGGTTTTGAATGGTTTGAGGATCTTCGCTATCTATAATTTCAAAAACGCTGATCACCTTTTGATTGCTGACAGCAAGTTCGACCTCTTTTACATATTTTTCAGAGATGATCTCTCTTTCCTGTGCGTTAGGTTCGTGTGATAGCGTCAGGGCAATAACCATCAAAATACAGGTGATACTTAGTTTCTTCATAATTTGATCTAAAGATTAAGGCATGAAAAGTCTTTCGACTTAATAATACGCAAAATAAAAAGAGCAGTCGATGTTTCGACTGCTCTTTAACTAAATTAATTCATTCAAACTCAATTAGCATCGATTTGAATGGTAACCGCCTTATAGTTCTCGGATGGAGGGGCTGGAT
>JANQEC010000092.1 GCA_028278585.1 Cyclobacteriaceae bacterium
AACTAATAATTCCAGCCTCCGACGGCATGTACAGATACGCGTTATCCATTGTACATGAGCCCGAAACAGCACGTGATGTTGTACAGGATTGCCTGGCAAAAATTTGGAACATTCGCAACGATTTATCAAAAATTGAAAAAGCCAATGCATGGGCTTTTCGAATCGTACGAAATAGATGTATTGAAATGTTGCGACGAGACAGGTATGCAGATCTGGATGAGAAAATTGTGAATTTACAAGTTTCAACTCCTGCTGACCGGGAGGCCATCAACACAGATCAAATGGGTTGGTTGAGGGATGTCCTGGACACGCTACCCAAGAAGCAACGTGAGGTCTTTCACCTTAGAGAGGTGGAGGAATTGAGCTACCAGGAGATAGCAGAGACATGCGAACTGACAGAAAGTGACGTGAAAGTCAACATTCACAGGGCGCGAAAAAAAGTAAAGGATGCCATGCAAAAAATAGATGCCTATGGAATCGCCAATTGAAAAGTTGATTGAAAAATACTGGAATGGAGAGACTACTCTTGAAGAAGAAAACAGAGTAAAATCTCATTTCAAAAACAATCCAGCACTTTCAAATGAATCAGACTATTTCAGGTTTTTAAAAAAAGAACAGGAAATCAAGTTTGATCCAAAGGTGAGAAAAAACTCAAGAAGGACGTGGCTTTCAGCAGCGGCAACAATAGCAGTAGGATTAATTACGGCGGCACTTGTATTGCAAGAGTCCAACAAAGATCCATTCGAAATAGACGACCCACAAAAAGCCCTGGACGAAACCAGGCGAGCCTTGATGATGATTGGCTCCGGGCTGAACGAGGGACAATCCTATGCGATGGAGCTGACCAAAATAAACAAGGCCAAAGAAGAGCTTAAAGAAGAATCAGAACCACTTTAAGATCATTCGGAAATCAAAACCAATAACTCCTTCCATCAAAAGGAAGAAAAGAAAATTGACCATTAAAAAGACAAAAATGAAAAAGTTAATAGTAATAATTATAATTCTTGGTGCAGGCAATTTTGCCTTCAGCCAGGGTGCGGTAATGACCAAATACTTCGAGAAGTATTCGAGTGATGAAGACTTCACCAAAGTATCGGTCAGCAGTAAAATGTTTTCTCTATTCACAGAACTTGATGCAAACACTGAGGATGAAAAGGAATTCCTGGACGCTATCAGTAAACTTAAAGGACTCAAGGCAGTGGTTGGAGAAAATGTGGAATCTTCAGAATCTAAGAAAATGTATAACAGTGCAGTTGCTGATGTTGACAAAGAAGGGTACGAAGAGCTCATGACGATCACTGATGCAGAAGAAAATGTGAAAATTTCGATTAAGGAAAGTGGTGGAAAAATTGAGGAGCTCATTCTTGTAGCAGGTGGTAAAAGCAAATTTGCTCTTCTCAGCCTATATGGAGAAATCGACTTAAAGAAGATCTCTAAATTGGCAAGTTCGATGAGAGTTCATGGAATGCAACACCTTAGAAACCTGGATGATGATAATGACAATGACAGAAACTAAGTAATTTAATTTAACCATTAGCCCGGGTTGCCGATCGTGCATGGTATTGGTGGCCTGGGTTGATTATTTACAAGAACCTACCTTTGAATCACCTATGCGGAAAACCCTACTACTGCTTGCACTATTCTCATCAATCCTCAGTTTTGCCCAGGAATCCATCCTTAAAGATTTCGCTGAAGAAAGAAGGGATGTAAAACTGTGTTTTTATCCAAGCACTCTTCGCATGATCAATATCAAAAAAGATCCTAACTATTATGAACTGGTAAATGATGTTGAAAAATTACTCATTTACATTATGGACTCAGGTGAATCCACCGAGTGGACAGATCAGTACCGGGACCTCGGATATGAAGAATATATTGCAATGTATGGAAAGGTGGATCTGGTTCTGTTAGGAAAAGACGAGGAATACGTTGGACTATCAGGCAGTGAAGGAAGGTTAGCAGCATTTTACCTGCGTGGGGCAATCGCTTTTCAAAAAATACCAGAACTGATTAAGACCTTTCAAAGTGGAGACATGCTTTCTCTCATCAAATTCAATATGGATAAATGAGTAATGTTCTTAAAATAAGGAAGCTCACCAAGCATTTTGGTAAGATTACCGCGGTACGAGAACTTGACCTCTCTGTAGAAGCAGGACAGGTTTATGGCATTCTTGGACCAAACGGAAGTGGTAAGACCACTACCCTTGGAATGATCCTGGAAGTAATTGCTCCATCGGGCGGCGATTTTGATTGGTTTGATGGAATGAATAATGTAAAGGCTCGGCAACAAATTGGGTCTATCCTTGAAACGCCATGCTTCTATAGTTATCTCACAGCAGTTCAAAATCTTCGCATTGTTGCACACATAAAAAATTGTGGAACAGACAATATTGATAACATTCTCAAGCAGGTCAATTTATACGAGCGAAAGAATGACAAATTCAAAGCCTACAGTTTAGGTATGAAGCAACGTCTATCAATCGCAGCAGCGCTTCTATCAAATCCACCAGTCTTAATTCTAGATGAACCAACCAATGGCCTGGATCCTGAAGGCATCGCGGAGGTTCGGGATCTTATAAAAAAAATAGCCTCAGATGGAAAAACCATCATCATGGCAAGCCATCTGCTTGATGAAGTACAAAAAGTTTGCTCTCATTTTTGTATTCTGAGAAAAGGTGAAAAACTGCACGAAGGCTCGGTCAATGATATTCTTGGCGAAACAAATGTGGTAGAAATTTCAGCCAAAAACCTGGAAGATCTCGCATCTCATATTGAGTCTTACAGTGGAATGGAAAAAGTGACCAGTGAGAACGGATCACTGTTTGTTCAACTCAAAGATGGTCACTCATCGGAAGATTTGAACCAGTTCTGCTTCGACAAAGGAATTTCATTAAAAAAACTATTGCAGCAATCAAGATCGCTTGAGCAGGAATTCTTGAAAATACTAAAGGAAAATGATTAGAGCTTTCACACTTGAATGGTTAAAACTCAAGCACTATAGGATCTTCTGGATCTTGTTTGGGATTTATTTACTAGCTCAGTTGGTCATTACAAATGGAGGCATGTTCTTTCTTGAATGGCTTAAGAGTTTAGGTGCTGATTTTGATGGCATTGACCCTACCATCATTCCAATCTATGACTTTCCTGATATCTGGCAAAACACTTCCTGGCTTGGATCCTTTATTAAAATTCTGATTGCTTTCATAGTTATCATCTCGGTCAACAATGATATTACGTATAACACCATGAGACAAAACATCATCGATGG
>JANQEC010000157.1 GCA_028278585.1 Cyclobacteriaceae bacterium
ATATACTGGCCACAGACGGAGCGATGATCATTCCCTTTTCTGACATTGGCTGCAGCTCCAATAATAGGCTTATGCTTAACGAAACATTCCTGAGTGGAAAAGAACATGACCTTTCAGCCTTTGGGACAGATCTTTCCAGGTATACTGATCTTGAGATCAAGGTGCGTAGCAAAAAAATCTTTGTTTCTATAAATGACAACCTCGTCTACGAAGGTGAATATTCGGAAACTATGGGAAGGCTGGTAGGATTACGCTACCGATTTCTTGGGGTTGGTGAAGTCGCTTCATTCACGCTTCAAGATCAGGCAAGCACAAGCATCCTGGAAATGCTGTAACCACCCTCCACAGGTCAAATAGTTATAGGCCAAAAAACATACTACATTTGGATTAACCAATTTTCAAAAGCATCCAAATGAAAACAGCTACCAATCTCCTGCTTCTTTTTATTGTTGTTATCACCCATAGCCAAAGTAAAGAATTCGGTAATGTTTCACTTGAAGAATTAACTGCTAAAAAAATAGACAAATTCCCAAATGCTGAAGCGGTCATATTGTTTGATAAAGGAGTAACTAAGTTTTATGAAGAGGATGGCTACAACATTCGATTCATAAGAACAAAACGGATAAAGATCTTGAAAAAATCCGGATACACATGGGCGGATGTATCAATTCCCTTTTATGAAGATGGACATGGAAAAACGGAGAAAGTATCTAACATATTAGCATACACTTATAACTCAAAAGATGGAAAAATTGAAAAAACCAGATTCAATCCTGAGAATGTTTTTACTGAAAAAGTAGACGAATACTGGTCCCTGAAGAAATTCGCCATTCCCCAGGTAAAAGAAGGATCAATCATAGAATTTAGCTACACCTTCGAAACCCCTTTTCTATTTAATCTTCCTGATTGGGAATTCCAGGATGATATCCCAACCCTTGTGAGCGAATATGAAGTAGGAATCATACCTTTCTATAGCTATGTTTTTATTGCCCAGGGGATGACAAATTTTGGGAAAAAGAAAAATTTCCAACGTGTATTCGATACATGGAGTTCCAGCTATGCAACGACAGAACTAAAGGAAAATGTCTTTCAATTCGGAATGTACGATGTTCCAGCTTTTGCAGGTGAAGCCTTCATTACTTCAAAGGACGATTACATCATGAAAATCGACTTTCAGCTCTCACAGATTAATTATACGAATGGTAGTATAAAAGAGATTATAACCACTTACCCTAAATTGATTCAAGGTCTTTTGAAACACCCATCCTACGGAAAATTCATTAAACAGGCCCAGAGTCAGACAAAAACTACAGTGAATGGGTTGGTCTCCGGTACCGGTTCTGAACTTGAAAAAATCAAAAAAATTACTGATTATATAAAGAAGGGGTTCGATTGGAATTCCAATAAAAGAAGGTACGCTTATCAAAATGCCCGGGAGCTCATAGGGAAAAGAAGGGGGAATTGTACTGAGCTTAACTTGATGTTGGTTGGTATGCTTAGAAATGCCGGATTAGATGCTTACCCGGTCTTATTAAGTACAAGAGACAACGGCAAACTAAAACTCGATTATCCATTCGAAGAGTTTTTCAATTACACCATTGCCTACGTCAAAACCGGTGAATCTGGTTTGCTCTTGGATGCAACTGAAGATCTGCTTCCATTCGATAGAATACCACCACGATGTTTCAATGGTAGTGGTTTAATCATTGAAAAGGACACTGAGAACTGGATCAATTTGTCACTTCCCTACATGTCCAACGAATTGAATGTCATTTCAATCTCAATTGAAGATGATGAAATAAAAGGGTCTCTGGTTCGCAGCACCACAGAATATGAGTCTTACATAGCCAAGAAAAGATTTAAGAATGATCAAACTTCAATCTACGATCATTTTTCTCCGATTTTTGACGAGATCACCAAATCAAAGTCTTTGAATTACGATAAACCCGATAAGCCATACATTGTTGCTGTTGATGGTTTTTTGGAACCAGAAGAAATTGGGAACCAGCTTTTCATTCAACCCTTTGCCAACTTACCCATTAATGAGAATCCATTCAAAGCTAAAAGACGCAATTACCCTGTTGACATGATCTATCGATCCAACGCAGAATACAATTCAACGATAACGATTCCAGATGGCTACAAGACGATAGAAATTCCAGAATCGTATAACCTCAGTAATGACCTTGCAGAGATTAATTTCATAGCCACAGCCGAAAACAATACGGTGTCAAGCAAAGGGAAAATCACATTTAAAAAAGATCTCTATCAACCGGCAGAATATGCCAGGATCAAATATTACTTTGATCAGATCATTAAGTATTTCAATTCACCGGTAGTTGTTGAAAAAAGCAATTAACCAGGCATGAATGTGCTTGAACGATATTGAATTTGATTTTAGACTGACCATTAGTTAATTCCACACACATTTAGACTTCTAAATCAAAATAAGAAGTCTATGAAACTCAGAGAACTACTTTTTCTAACGCTTTTCTTTTGCTCTATGCTTGGACAAGCTCAAGATGTTGGTGCCGCCACACTTGTAAGTCAAAAGAGGACAACTACTGCCAATATTGGTAATTCTGACATTACCATAACCTACCATAGCCCATCTGTCCAAGGCAGGAAAATCTTCGGTGGAATCGTCCCCTACGATTTTGTGGTCGAAGGTAAAGAATATCCATGGCGAGCGGGAGCAAACCAACGTACTACAATTGAATTCTCACATGATGTGGAAATTGAGGGTCAAAAGCTCGTGGCTGGTGTCTACGGTTTTGTCGCATTGGTATCACAACAAGAATGGACCTTGATATTTTCCTCAGGCAAAACATGGGGAAGTTTCAATTATGATCCAGCCAATGATGTGTTGAGGATTTCAGTACCAACAGCGTCGATTGCCCACCAGGAATGGTTGAGTTATGAATTTTCAAATCCTAAAAATGAATCTGTGGATATTGAACTGAGATGGGAAACCACAAAAGTCAGCTTCAATGTTCAAACAGATGCATTAACAAACTCAATCGCTGATCTGATTGACAAAGAGGACAAAACGGCTAATGATTACCAGGAACTTGCACTGAGCACCGTCCAAAAAGATTCCGCGAATGTTGATGAAGCACTGAAGTGGATTGATAAGTCCATTGAGACCAAGGCATCCTTTTACAACAAAATGGCCAAAGCACAACTACTTCTTCTGAAAGGTGACAAAAAGAATGGAAACGCACTTAAAAAAGAGGCACTTGATTCTGCCGCCGGTTTTAATGTTTACTACTACGGCCTTCGTCCTGTACTATTGGATGGTGATCAAAAAGAATCCTATAAAATCCTGACCAAACGATTAAAGGAAAAACCAGAAGAATGGCAAACGTACCTGGCACTTGGTGAATACTACCTGAAAGTTGGCGATCAGGTCAAGGCGACAGAAAACTTCAAAAAATCCTATGAATACTCCAGTGAGCGGTGGAAAAATTACGCACGTTATCTCTACTTGCAAAACAAGCTCGTCCTGGAAAGAATGGACAATTGAATTTGGTTTAAAATATAAATAGAACCACTCATGTGATGCGACATTGACTTGAACATGGAATCAATTATTTTGATCATAATTAATTACTAGTAGGTTATGCTTAAAAAAATAATAGTACCTCTGGCCTTTATTGGCTTCATAAGTTTGTTACCAACAAATGCTTCCTCCAAAGGAATATTCGGTGGTGATGATGACACCAACAGTGTTCAAAACATACTGGATGCCTATTATGATTGCATTTCCGGACCTATCGGAGAAGTCCGGGATTTTGACCGATTAAAGAACCTTTTTCACCCAGAAGCAAGGCTCACCTACAGTTATTGGAACGAAGACAAATCCAAGGCAAATCTGATGATCTTCGAAACCATGGACGAGTATATTGAAAAGCTGGACTACCTGGACAAGAAAGGTTTTTATGAATACGAAATCTCGAATAAGATCCACTCACTTGGTTCGGTAACACAGGTTTTTAGCACGTATGAATTCCGTGTAGAGGACAACAGCATCACTCCACAAAAGGGAATCACAAGCTACGAGATTTTTTATGACGGAGATCGCTATTGGATTATGTCTATGTTCTGGACCATGGAAAATGATAAATATCCAATACCAGGGAAATATTTGAAGAAATAAGTCAACTGTCTACCCAGTAGAACCTACTGTACCAGATCCTATATGATTTTTGTCATAAACCTGTAATTGCAGCGGATAGATAAGAATTATCAGCGATTCCTTTTTTAAATTATCTGTTGTTTTCAATTCGTTTCGTGATTGAAAAAGGTAACAGCACACTGTTAAAAGTGCACAAAGATGATTTCACCAGATAAACTAAAAAGAGGAGTCAACCTGTTAATATTTGCCATTGTCGGTGTAATTGTCTTTTCAGTTCTACTCACATTTTCTCTTGAACAACATTATTCGAATTACCGACAACTCAATAATGAAGATTACTTAGATGGCCAGGTAAGTTTGGTCCGAACGTACAGGGATTCTGTCTATTTCGTCATTAATGAAGCAAAATATTCCTTGGGATTTGAAGAAACTCAGCGTTTAGAAGAATTTATTGTCAAAGGGGATTCCTTAAGCAAACAGTCAAACTCTGACTCTGTTTTCATTAAGCGAGACAATACAAGCTATCTTTTCATTCTGAATACGACTAGTGATAAGAAACGCGTAGCCCAAATGAATAAATCTGTTGAAACCATCATTAAGAATTTAGACCTCCAACCTCATCCTGAAGGTGGCTATTTTAAAGAAACCTATCGAAGCTCCGGAACTATTCCTGCTTCCGATCTTCCGTCAAAGTTTTCCGGGGGACGAAATTTCTCAACCAGTATTTACTATTTGCTTGTTTCTGAAAAGCCTTCCACTTTTCATAAGATCAACCAGGATGAGATCTGGCACTTCTATGATGGATCGCCCATTGAACTGCATACCATTTCAGAATCTGGTGAGCACAAGAAATATATCATCGGTCGCAACTTTG
>JANQEC010000159.1 GCA_028278585.1 Cyclobacteriaceae bacterium
GTATTTACGAAAAGTTGAGGTAAAGCCGGATCCTTACACAATGCAGGAAGCATTAGATGGACCGGATAGAGAGGAATGGAAGGAGGCCGGAGATAAAGAAATTCAGGCATTGGATGAAAATAAGACGTGGAAAATTGTTCCGGCTCCAAAAGACAGGAAAATTGTGGACAGTCGATGGTTATTAAAGACGAAATATGACGGAAATGGAAATATTGAAAGAAGAAAAGCTCGGTTGGTAGCTCGCGGATTCAGTCAAGAAGAAGGTGTGGACTTTCATGAAACGTTTGCTCCAGTAGTCAGACTCGGGTCAGTGAGAGCATTGCTGGCATTGGTGGTGAAAAAACGGCTGATTTGTCATCAGATGGATGTCAGCAGTGCGTTTCTGAATGGAGATTTGGAAGAAGAAATTTATATGAAACAACCACCTGGATATGAAGTCGAAGATCCGACCGGACAAGAGAGAAAAATGGTTTGTTTGTTACAAAAATCAATCTACGGACTTCGACAAAGCCCGAGGTGCTGGCATAAAAAGCTGAAAGGATTTTTGAAAACATTGGACTTCACGTCATTGCGCTCAGAGGAAGGAATTTATTTCAGCAAATCACGAAAGGTGATAATTTCAGTATATGTGGATGACGTTATCGTCACTGGAACTACGCTGGAAGCAGTACAAGAGGTGAAGAAAGCGATGAGCACTCGTTTTAAAATGCACGACCTGGGTCCACTTCATTTTATTTTGGGAATTCGAGTCATGCAGAATTCAGACGGGTCATTGACTTTGGACCAAGAAAATTATACTGAAAACATCTTAATAAAATTTGGAATGGACAAGTGTAAACCCGTCTGCACTCCAGGAGAAAAGAGAAGTTTGAAAATCGATGATGGAACCGCACTGGTGAACCAAACAATGTACCAGTCGGCTATCGGGAGCCTTCTGTACTTGTCTCTGGGCACCAGGCCTGATATTACGTACGCAGTTGGAACTGCCGCAAGGTACGCCAAAGAGCCGCGCCAAGGACACTGGAATTCAGTGAAAAGAATTATGAGGTACTTACGAGGTACTTCCGATTACAAGCTTCACTACAAGCCATCCAGTGGTCCTATGAATTTAGTTGGTTTTTCTGATTCGGATTACGGAAGTGACGTCAACGAT